>DAOOSE010000015.1:0-14941 GCA_035389625.1 bacterium | reverse complement strand
GTATGGCAAGGGGCGTACCCTGCCACTCCGGCTACAGGAGTATTCAAATGTGGCACCAGCCGGAGGCCGTCTTGTTTCCAAGCAAGCGGCCTCCTCTTTTCAACCAACGAATGCAATAAATATTGGAGATCACACTTTAGTGTGTTTCAGGCTAAAGCCTGGACTCCTAATTGATGTAGCTCAAGCTTCAGCTTGCCAAACCACGCTAAACCTGCCTGTCGGCAGACAGGGTGTGGACTCCAAATGAAATTGCTTCGTTCGTTGAAACGAACAAAACAAAAAAGGGTAGAAATACCCCCACTAACTCCCCCTGATCCAGGGGGAGGACCAAGCTGAGCAGCCCGTCCCGAATATTCGCGGACGGGCTGCTTGTTTTTTCGGGTTATTTTAGAGCCTGCTTGTACACATCGAGAGTTCCCTTGGCAGTCTCAGACCAGGAATATTTTTGTGCCTGCTTCAAGCCTTTTTTGGCCAAGTCGGTTCGGAGTTTTTCATCGCTTACAACTGCAGCAAGAGTCTCTGCAATTTCATCTGTACTATTAGGATTGAAGTAAATGGCGGCATCGCCTAGCACCTCGGGTATGCACGATGCATTGCTGGCAGCTACCGGAATGCCGCAGGCCATTGCTTCGAGTGGCGGCATCCCGAAACCTTCCTCAAGCGAAGGGATGACATAGGCAAGAGCTCCGGCACAAAGGGATGGGAGATCTTCCTCAGCTACAAAACCAGTAGTTATTATAGTATTGCGTATATCGTATTGCGTATTCAGGGCAGAATTAATTCGATCAATTTCGGCTGCCACCTCCGGCTCATCTGGATCAACTCTCCCTGCCAGAACTAATTTTGGCAAACGATTGCCCAGCTGTTCCATTGTTTCATTCTTATGTTCACCAATAGTCTCAAATTGTTTGCTGTAAAACTGTTCGTAAGCTTTTAATAGACCAATTAAGTTCTTGTGTTTCTTCCAAGCCCCCGTATAAAGCAGGTATGGTCCACCAATTTCGTATTTCGTATTTCGTATTTCGTATTTCGCTTCCTTGTTATATCTCCTACGATCAACTCCAAGGTATGTGACAGCAATCTTACCAGGATCGGCTTTCAAATCTTTTACCAAACCATCCTTGGTCGCATTGGAGATGGTCAATATTTTTTTTGAATTTTTCACCGCCGAGTTCATTACCATTTTGAAGGCAAGTTTCTTGATCAGATTACCCTCAAAGTGATGAAGAAGAATCAAATCGTGAATTGTGATAACGTACGGTTTTTTATATCGAATCGGATGATTGAACTGAATAAAGTGGATAAGGTCGTATTCTTTCGCATTGAGATAGCTAAGCAATTTCGTCTGCTCAGAAAAAGAATAGTGAGGTATGTCCAACACATCAACCGAGAGATTCTCGGCATTGACTATTTTGGGATAACGCTCGAGCTCTGCCTCGCCCTGCGGCCGCAACAGAAGTGTGTACTGATTTTCCTGATCCAGTGCTATAATTCCATTCAAAAATTCCAAAATATAGCGAGTCATCGACTCGCCAACACCTATAAACCGACCATCGATCAGTATTTTCTTCATATTGGTAAAACCCAAAGCCCAGATCCCAAAACCAAAAGAGGATCAAGGGCAAAAAATTTTAAACCTAAAAAATGTTAAAGGTTTTGCTTTGAGGTCTGGGGTCTTGGTTTTTTACACTATTTATCCCCATTAGAGTAAATAGTGTAATCGCCATTGCCGGATTATCAGCAAAGGTGTGAAGGAAAAGTGAGGTGACAAGTACAGCCGTCAACCCGAGGAATAACCCTGTCGATTTGGATTGTAACAGATTTTTCAGAAGAAAGAATATTAGAATAAGCCAAGCAAACAAGCCAACAATGCCAATTTCCAGGAGCAACTGCAGATACCATGATTCAGAAATCAAGCCGTTGCCATATTTGACCGAGAGCGAACCGGCCGTGCCTAAACCTCCACCCAATAGCAGTTGCACAGGTTTTTCCACAGAGCGCGTCTTAATCTCTTGCCAGGTTTCGGCCAAAGCCTGTACGTGTTGACCCTGAGAAGCGCCGTGAAGGGAAAAATCCCTCACCCCAAGATTTCCTTTGGCAAAGGCTAATCCGGCCATAACAAACATAGCCACAAGGATAACTAGGCCGGCAACCTTAATTTTACGACTTTGTTCGAAGAACAAGAGGTAGATTATTATTCCAACCAATAATCCGATAATGGCCGCTCGCGAGAAAGTAAAAACAATTGCAAAGAAAACAATTGCAAGGAATATTCCCAAGACGATCCTCTTCCACGTCGGGCCAGAATCTGTACGAGATCGAAAATTGCACAACATTAGGAAGAACGCCGGCAAAAGATAACTTGCTAGTTGATTGGGGCCACCAATGATCGAGACGCTCCTCTGCCATTGGCCGACTAAAAAGTTGCCAAAGCCGAAGCCCGGGGCGATCAGGCCTGAAGCTGCCCAGTAGCCGGCAGGAAACGATCGTTCAACCATTGCCAATACAGCTACAACCACTGCGATTGATATATATTGTCTCTCCAGCTTACGCCACAAATCTCGATCCGACTCGATCCCTAGCAAGAAAAAGCTTGCTGCAAAACAAGTAATACGAAAGCCCTCAAGACTTCGACCAATCCCTGAGGGGTGAATTGCCAGCACCGAAATCAAGCCTAGTGATAGAAAGAAAAGTGCAAGCTTGTAGGAAGTTAAGATTTTTTTCAGAAAAGAACCTTTCAGCAGCAGCAAGATCAGAAAAATAATGATCACAGGTTCATACCAATGTGAAAGCCAAAAAACCAGTGAATCAGAGAGAGGGGTGCGATGATTGATCACCTCCGAGAAAAGGTTTTGGAAGGGAATAAAAACCAAAATAGCCACGAGAAGTAAATGTGTCAACCGATGGAAACTGAGACGTGAGTTGTTATTTGCTACTTGCGGCATCATCTGCCCTTTTTTGAATTAGAACCAAGAGATAAGGAATGATCAGAATAGTCCAGAATTGCAAAGACAGATCATTTTTTAAATAAGGAACATCAACTAGACCATGAAGCACGAGCATAGCCATTGCAATCAGCAATCCTTTGGCAGGCGCTTTGGCCACTTTTGAGTGAGAAATAATGCGCTTAACAGAGAAGAAAAACGCCACCAAAGCCCAGAGAAAGCCGACAAAACCGAAAACCCCGAGAGTCACCCAGAAATTAAGAAAAATATTGTGCGGATAAATCAAGTTCAGATCCTGCCGATAGTCTTTTTCCCTGGCGAGTGTTTGGTATGCAGGAGAAAAACCGGAGAGTCCGACGCCGGTTAGCCAATCTGTTTTGATCATCTCGCCGGAAGCTCGCCAAAACTCAATCCGGCTGATTGTTGAGTAATCTTGCCGACTGGAAAGAGCTGCTATGCGCTCTCTCATTGGTAATGACCCTATCAGAAGAAGAATAACCGCCAGGACGGCAACAAAGACCCATTTTTTATACGGAGAGAATAATCCGGCAACAAAACTAACCAGAAGTAGTGCAATCAGAGCGCCGCGGGAAACAGCAAGATAGATGGCGGCGAAACCAAGAAGTATGATCAGTAAAATTATTACCCTCCACCAAATTGATTTCTTCTTACCAAAGAGAAGTAAACCTATGAAAATTCCGGTTGGCGGCAAACAATAGAGCGAAACAGCGTTCGGATATTCAAAAAGTGAGGTAACTCGTTTGGGCGTCTCGCTGATCCACGGCTCGGGACTAGGAACAAAACCAAGCCACTGGAAAATAGCAACTGCTCCGATCACTCCCACAGACAAACCCATGGCCCAGATTATCCTCGAAATATCTTGAAAGCTTCTAAGCAAGCTGAGTGCCGCAAATGTGAATAAGAACGGATCAAGAAAGTAGGCCTTAAACAATCCAAGTGCCGCTCTTCTGTCAGGTGAGACAGCGACCCCGATTACAGCCCCAAGAAAGATAAGCAAAGCAGGCCAGATCAGATTCCCAACTTTCCCTCGATATTGATGCAACAGAGCTGATCTGTTTGGCCACCAAAAAAAGAGGAAATAGACCAGAAAAAAAATGTAAAGATTCACCTCCAGGAAGGTGGTTGGAATGCCACCGATTTTAAATCGAATCAGATAGGTGGGTAGTGAGAAGACAATGGCAGCTAGCCACCAAGACAAAAACAAGCGTCTTTTTTCACTCTTTATCATAAAAACTATCCTTCTGTACGGTATTGAGAGTAAGTTATCGCAATCAATAAATATAATACCAAGGAAACAAGGATCTGGCCAGCAAACCAATAATGGGGATAGAATTGCATTTCTTTTATGATACAATACGTATGATAACCTTGGAAGGGAATTATTTTATGTTTAATTTTGTGAAATCAACCCAGCACTACTTTGCATCTATCCTTTTTGCTTCTCTGCTCTTTGGTATTCCCAGCAACCTTCTAGCTATTGATACTTCAATAGAAGAATTCAAGAGAGTCGAGGCCATGAACACAGTCATCTCCGATGATGATTTTGTTTCTATCAACTCAATGACAGAGGCGCAAATTCAGGAATTTCTTGTCTCATACGAATCCTATCTTAAAGATTACAAAGAGGGTGATAAATTAGCATCACGTATTATCTACGAAGCAGCCCATGGCCTCTATGATGCAGCAATAGGAACAGCTAAGGGAGTTACTATCTCCAAAGAAACTGGCACTGTCAATCCTCGCGTAATACTGGTCTATCTCCAAAAAGAGCAAGGCCTCCTGACCAAAACAGAATATGATGAGTATGCTCTAAAATTCGCCATGGGGTACGATTGCCCTGATGCTACAGGCTGCACAGGATCGCGACATCCCGGCTTTTCTGAGCAAGTCGGTTGGGGTGCCTGGCAACTACGGTACAATTACGAGATTGCCAAGAAGGACAAGGCATGGTGGGATGAAAATTACCCCCTAAACCCTATCCATTCTGATCCGACCGATCCTGAGTACCGCCATTTTTATGTTGGGCTAACGAGAACCTTCTATGACTGGACTGGAAGCTATTCGGTAAAGCTGAACAATGCAGCCACCGCTTCTATTTACCGCTATACTCCTCACGTATTCGATAGTTCATACAATGTTTGGCAATTTTATAATAAATGGACCTGGCCAACACCTCCTGCCGGCGGCGCAGCTCCTCCACCTCCACCACCACCACCAAAACCTGTAAAACCTGGAGATATCAATAACGATGATGCGGTTGATATTCTTGATCTTTCGATCTTCTCCAACACCTGGGGCGCGGTCGAGGAGGAAAACAAATCGGACTTGAACAATAACGGCACCGTCGATATTGAGGATTTATCCATATTAGCCTCGAACTGGGGCAAGTAATTACAAAGTAAAAATTGTTATATTGTTGCATTGTTATATTGTTTTCGATCAATATTTTGATTGGTTGGTTGTTTTATAACAATTTAGCAATTTAGCAATTTAGCAATCGGAAAATTTATGAAAAGATTTTTCTTAACTACCTGTCTCGCGATCTCAGTACTTTTCAGTTTGGCAACAAAAGTTTCTGCCGAGGGCGGAATATATGCCTCCGGCGGCGGCGCAAAAACAGTTGGCCAAACATTCAATATTACTGTAGCGGCCAGCGGAGCTGACTTTGATAGTCTGCAGGGTACTATCTCCGTCGATGGACCAGTCGATGTTGTCTCTTTCTCCACGGGCAGTGCCACCTGGCTGCCCGGCAAAGCTCCTGGCAATGGAAATCAATTCGTCGGAATTATCTCGGCCACTTCCTCTGCTACTGTGAGTGTAATAAAACTGAAAGCTAAGTCTGTTGGCAGCGGCAGTGTCTCTGTCGGCGGAGTAAAGCTGGCACGGAACGGTGTAGTAACTGGCACTGGCGCAGGCGGAGCAAATTTTAACATTGAGCGTGCTCCTGAGCCGCCAGGCTCTGTATCTGTCACTTCTTCTTCCCATCCAGACCAAAATCAATCATACGAAGCAACCAATGTAGTTCTTGCCTGGGAAAGACCGGCTAAAGCAACCGGTTTTGCGTATGTCTTTGACCAAGCCGAAAAAACCACACCCCCATCGAAAGTCACATCAAACGAAACAACTGTAACATACAGCGATCAAGCGATTGGAACCTATTATTTCCACATCAAGGCTCATAATAACGATGGCTGGAGCGGAGTGACTCATTTCAAAGTCACAATCAAAGAACCCGACGCAAAGATCTTGGAAACCCTCCCTAAACCTAGTAAATTAACGGTTATAAAGGGATCGAAATTCGAGAATAATATTAAGGACGGTACCGTCACCGGACTCATTATCTCAGGGGTAACCGAGATTGGATACGATGCCAATATTAAGCTTGATCCAGCACCTACCATCCCTGAGGGAAAAACACTGACAACGACCGCTGACAGCGAGGGAAACTTTGCTTTATTTGTAGACTTTCCAATCAGGGCAGGAAGATATACACTCACAGTCCAGGGTCAAAAGGAAAAAACACTAACCCCACTAAGTGATTCGATAAATTTCGAAATCTCTCAAGCCAAGGGCGGAACCATTACCATATTATCGGACGAGGACACACTACCCCCCAAACCTATCTTGCCACCTCCCCTAAAATGGTATGAAAAGATGGGTGGGGTTAACAGAATTGTGACAATCGCCGGAGCTTTAATATTATCGCTCGTAACGTTAAACATCTTCACTGTCTTTAAGCTTCGACGGCGAAGGCGATAAGATGCAAGATCAGGACTCACTCCACTTTCCTTTGGCAGAGAGGCAAGCAATTGCAAGCGCAACAAAAATGTACGTCATGTAGAACGTGGAAAAGAAAAGGTATTGAAAGAAAATTGCTCCCATCATTGCGGCGAGCGATGCTGCAATGATCTCCCCTTGCCAAAGGCGAACAAACAGAAGCCGGAAGATGACAAGCAGAAAGAGCATGAAGGCAATAAACCCAATCCACCCATTCTCTACCAAAATTTCCAGATAAAGATTATTTACTATCTGGTGAGAACCTTTCTCGATTAGGGGGGTAAACTCGGGTAAGTTTCCAAAATTTCCCACCCCTACACCAAAGAAATGTTTTGGAATTGTCTTGAGTGCAACACTAGTGGTGTACTCCCTGGAGCTCAATAAAACGAAATCAGACTCTTGCCTTTGGGTATCAAGACTCACTATCTGACCATAAGTCCCCGAGTCGGACAGTTTCCCGACAGAGGCCAATTGCTCAAGGAAAGCACTACTCTTCCCCGAATATACTGAGACCAAAAGAATGGCCAGGCAAAAAGCCAGAACCACCGAGCCAATCCACTTCCCAAGGGAAGACCAGGCACGAGCCCTGACAGAATAAACTCCTATTAAAAGAGTGGCAAATACGAGACCCAAGCAAGCTCCGCGGGAGAGAGTTAGAAAAAAGACCAATAATACTAACACCAACATCGCCCAGTCAGTAGCCCTTCTTTCTTTTAGTAAAAGGTAATACCCGGAGAAAATGGGTAGGAATAGGAAGTTTGCGAAGTACAATGGCTCCATAAATGTCGCATGTGGTCTTGGAAAGCCAAAAATCTTCTTGGAGTAGCTTTCCCTAAGGAAGGTGAACCCCATCCCATACATATCTGCGTGGAACTGCCAGAGCGCAAAGAGAGACAAGAGGGTTCCAATTATCAGAATCAACCTCGCCCAAAAGCTAAATGGTTTGTCAATCTTCTTTAATATAAGCGTTAATACGATATAAAATGAAGCCATCAGAAGATACAAAAGGAAGATTGTCACCGCACGTTTAAGATCAGGGGCGAAAACAATACTCAAAAGTGCCATGGCCAGGAATAAAAAGAGCCATTTATATCCGCAAACGGAACGATAATTTAACATCTGTTTCAAATTAGTCAGCACTAAAAAAATCGAGAGGATATAAGAAATTTTTACTGTGTAGCCCAATAAGTCTAGGGTCAGTAATCGCTCGAATGGCAAAGATATAATTAACAAGAGAAGAAGCGTGAAGTTAAGCATATTGCATTGTAAATCAAGTGATAATCTATTATAATATCGATAGCTTAAGGAAAAGTCTATCCCTATACTATCCGAAATGTCACAAAAACACACTGTTGTTCTTATATCAAATGATAGCGTCGGCTCTACAATGGCAGGACCAGGGATCCGCTATTTTGAAATGGCAATAAACCTCTCTCTTTTTTTTAAGATAACTCTCCTCGTTCCTTCTGCTTGCGATATACAGCCAGATAGTTTTTCAATTATTCCCTACAACCCCTCCCCACTCACTTTATCTCGAGAGCTGGACAAACTTACACTCAAAGCCGATTACGTCATCGCTCAGAACCTCCCCCCTTTGTTTTTAAGAAAACTCAAAAAGAGAGGTATAAAATACATAGCTGACCTCTACGATCCCCTTCCTATTGAAATTCTTGAATACACCAAAGGCGCACCCTCCAGTGAGGCGGAAAAAACTTTTTCATTCATCCACCGCTCCTTTTTGACTCAGCTTGTTTTTGCCGATCATATTCTCTATGCCACTGAGCGACAACGCGATTATTACCTTGGTCTACTCTCTGCTCTGAAGGTGCTAAACCCGGAGCAATACCGCGAGGACACGCAAACAAAAAAACTGATGACTGCCCTGCCTTTTGGGCTTGATAACGAAACAGTAGGACCGAAAGATAAGAATTTTTACCACGAACGTTTCCCTGCCATTGCGCCTTTTGATACTGTCTTACTCTGGGGTGGCGGCATCTGGAACTGGTTTGACCCTCTCACTGTCATCAAAGCAGTAGAAAAATATTCCTCGATTAACAAATCGCTTAAACTAGTTTTTCTCGGGACCAAACACCCCAACCCCAAAGTAAAAGAGATGGAAATGGCTACAAAGGCAGTAGGTTATGCCAGAGACCATAATCTTATTGACCATTCCGTATTTTTCAATTTCGGCTGGACTCCTTATGCCGAGAATAAAAAATATTTAGCCGCAGCCGATATTGGAGTTACAGCTCACTTTCTAAATCTGGAAAATGATTTCTCCTTTCGGACAAGAGTGCTTGGCTACCTTTGGGCAGAATTACCAATTATCACCACCAAAGGTGACTTTTTCGCCGATCTGGTTGAAAAGGAGAACCTTGGGATAGTGGTTTCAGAGGAAGATGACAAGGCCTACTCGCTAGCCATCGAAACATTGGTCTCTGACCAAAAAAGATATGAAAACTGCAGAAAAAATATTACCAACACGAGCAAGCGCTTCAAATGGTCTAATCTTGTCCAACCATTGATAGAAAAGATTGAAAACGGTTCTATTCAACTCCGACCGGCCGGAAAAGGCGCAAACACAACCACTCTTTTGTACTATGTCGCCGGTATAAATAAAAAACTTCGCTAATTATGGGTCAGACAAGCAATAAAATCGCTTATAACACCGTGGTCCAGATTATTGGCCGAATTATGGTTTTGGCCTTCGCTCTTTTTTCAATTAAAATAATTACCACTTACCTCGGCCCTGCCGGAACGGGATATTACAATACTGTTATTACACTCTTAAGCTTTGTGATCGTGCTGGCTGATTTCGGCTTATTTTCAGTAGTTGTACGAGAGGTGGCAAAAAATCCGGTAGGAGCAAAGAAAATTTATCGTGGAGCTTTCACTATCCGTTTTTTTAGCGCAGTTAGTTTCAGCCTCCTTGCAGTTATTCTAAGCCAATTTAGCCAGTATTCCATTGAGCTCAAACAGGGCATTTTGGTTGCCTCTTTGTTTCCCGTTTTCAATCTGCTTGGAAGCGTCTTTGACATGCTCTATCAGGTAAAGTACTCGATGGTTAAGGCAGTAGCAGCGGAAGTATTTTCAAAGCTTTTAACAACATCGCTCATTTTTTTCTTCGCAAGATTGGACTTGGGCTACAATACAATTGTATCAACTGTTTCAATTTCAGCCATTCTAATTTTCCTGACAAAACTTTGGCTTTCAAGAAATGAGTTGGCTTTCGGTTTTGTCTTTGACAAAAAGATTCTTAAAGAGCTTTTGAAGATGTCTCTTCCTCTTGGGTTTGTCTTTATCGTCAACAACGTCTATTTCAAAATTGATACTCTAATCCTATTTCACTACCACGGCGCTGCTGCTGTCGGAATTTACAGTGTTGCTTATCGAGTTCTTGAAACGACGCTATTTGCAGGCTCATATTTGACCGCTTCCTTGAAACCAATTCTTTCAATCAGCCTAGGAAGAGACAGGGAGAAATCCGAGAGAACAATTGAACAGGCAATTCTCTACCTCCTTTTTATGGCTCTATCGATCTCAATTGCTTGCTTTACCTTTCCCGAAGAAATTATCCTTTTCTTAAGCAACTCAGACTTTTTACCTGGGAAACTTTCACTGGTTGTGCTTGGACTTGCCCCGATCTTCGTTTATCTCTCCGGCCTGGTCGGGGAGGTTATGATTGCACGAGATTTACGCCGGTCGATGATAAAAATCTCTCTTTTTATCCTTGCTTTCAATATCCTACTTAACCTTTATGTTATCCCGCGCTACTCATACAATGGAGCAGCAGCCAGCACTGTTATCTCTGAACTTATCCTCTTTATTATCTCAGCAATTGTTGCTAGACGTGAAGTCAACATCCATTTTCGAGCGCATGGCGTAGCCAGGTTGGTGATATCTGCTGTGGCTGGAACAATAGTCGGCGTTGTATTGCGAAACTCCCAAGCTAACTTTTTCGTCAGCTTAGCCGCATCACAGGCTACGTATTTCTTCCTTGTTTTCACCCTTGGAGCTCTCCCAACAGACACTCTCAAAAGCTTTATTGGAGCCATTGGCAAAAGATGGAAAAAATCACTCTCTCGATAATTATCGTCGATTACAACGCTGGAAATGTTCTTCTTGATTGTCTCGCTTCAATCAAAAAACATCCGATGCCTTTTTCGTACGAGATCATTGTCGTCGATAATGCTTCAAGAGAGAATCGTACCAAGGAATACGAGAGTGTCATGTCTCATGTCCGAACAATCCGCCTGCCGCACAATTCCGGTTTCGGTGCTGGCAACAATGCCGGGGTTAAAATCGCGAAGGGCGACTATCTTTTACTGCTCAACCCCGATACCTTGGTTGTGGATGACACTATCACAACGATGGTTAGCTTCATCCAAAAACACGAAGAGATTGGAGCACTCACTTGCCTGCTCTATCAAAAAAACCAAAAAATGTTGCAAAAGGATTTTTTTGCAAATTTTCAATCATTTAGCTCGGTTCTGCTTAGAAAAAACCACGGTCAGATGAAGAACCCGGAGAAGGAGTATTTTTATGTGCAGGCTGTTACCGGCGCCGCCCTCATGATTAAAAAGTCACTTTTTGATCAGGTTGGCGGATTTGACGAGCGCTTCTTTATGTATCTCGAGGATCATGATCTGTGCCAACGCTTGGTGAATTTAGGTTACAAAAATGCAGTTCTTAATAAAGGCAAAATAATTCACCTGGAAGGACAAAGCTCGACCAGCCAGCAGAAAAAAAGGTTTTACTATGCCAGCCAAAATTACTACTGGCATAAGCACAACGGAGCACTCGCTACAACTATAATGAGAATTATGCGCTTTCCCTATCAAATGTGGCAATTCTACAAATCAAGATGACGAGATAGTCTCTGCTTTTATCTTTTCCGCGATCGCTCTCTTTTGGACACTACAAACGTGTTATGGGATAATATTGCAATGAAACGAATTTCTATTAACCTGTCAAACGCTAGCACTAAGACCAGAATATTTCTCCAGAACCACGATTACCGCTTAAACAAGATTTCAGCAATTTTTGCTGGAACACTAATCCTCGGGTTTTCGGTTGTACTCTGTATTAAACCAAACCAATCTTCAACGATTGCAATGGTGGAAGTAAAAAATTCTACTCTTCCCTCCATAGGGGAAACAAGAAAAGAGATACCTTTGACCGGATTTGACCTCGCTATCCCAAAAATCGATCTGTTGCTGCCAGTAATTCCGGATGTTGATGGTCGTAGCAAAAATGAATATCTCGATGCTTTAAAGCGAGGAGTCGCTCACTTCAAGAACACGGCAAAGCCGGACTCAGCAAGCGGAAATATTTATATTTTTGGTCATTCCAGTGATTGGCGTTGGAATTCCGGCGAATACAAGACGGCTTTTAAGCGTTTGCCCGAGTTGGAAGTCGGGGATGAGATAAAAATTTATTACCAGACGAAAGAGTACACTTACACTGTAGCTTTGAAAGAGGTAGTTCCAGCCGACGATGTAAAGTGGCTGGAATCGACACCTGAAATCAAACTTACACTGATGACATGTTATCCGGTCGGATCTAATGAAAAACGTTTAGTAGTTCAGTCTAACCCAAAATAATAAAAAAACCCAGTAGCATATTTGATAATTGGATCGACATTACTTAAGTTAACCAAATATTTTGAATGAATGCTATAATAATAATGTTTTGATTATCTTTTTAAGGAGGGATAATGAGACGTTATTTTGTTTGGTTGACAACCGGTTTTTCAACCATTTTTGTTGTTCTGCTCGCAACAGTTGCTATAGCTCTGTTTAAACCAGAAACTGCAAAATCTTATGGAGAAATTTCAAATTTTTCGATCGCGGTTACCGATTCAACCAAATCAGCTAGCACCACCTATACCGCTACTTTCACAGTTGAACATGAAATTCCACGGTATGGCGGACGTATCAATCTCCAAATTATGGATCCCTACGGCTACTCGACCGCAAGCACCTGGACAGACAACCAAACATACTTTTCCTCTGCCACAGTTGCTGACGGCACCTCACCCTCTTCTATATATTTCGGATACAGCACCTATAACGGTGCTTATTTTTATACTAATCAAACTATAGCTGCCGGCACCACAATTACATTAAAGATTGGCAACGTTACTAATCCGGCAATGGGGGGATATTACTTTGGCCATCTTTGGACATCATACTACGGCACTGATCTTGATGGCAGCAGTAACTGGGGCAGCGACTACAACAGTGCTTACTTTGAGATCGGAACCAACACAAACGTTAAAGGTCGGATTACCGACTCCGACGGCACGACCGGTGTTGCCAATGCCAGTGTTTACATTAATTACTACAGCGGCAGCAGCTATGCATACTACTCGGCCAGAACTGACAAAGACGGTAATTACGGCATCGGTGATGTAGCAGCCGGAACTTATACTTTCAGCTTGACCGGTCCTTATACCTATGGGTCAGGCAGAACCTATTTTCCACCAGATAATTCAACGATAACGGTTGAAAGTTCAGGAACACTGACCAAGAATAGCAGCTTCCTGGCAACGACCAAAACTATCAGCGGAAAAATCACTAAAACTTCTGAAAATGGTACGGCCGTCACTAATGCATCGGTCTATGTCTCTAAGATGGGCGGAAACGGCTATGCCAATGCCACCGTTGATAGCAACGGCAACTATTCAATGCAGGTCACAGGCGGTACATGGTATGTCGGCATTTATGCCAACACCTGGCCGGCAGATTGGGTTTACACCACTTATAGTGAAACAGTTGCCTTTGTGGCCGATTCTTCGACAGAGGCGAAAACCAAGAATTTTGTGGTTGATGCAGTCAACTCCACAATCACCGGCAGTGTAAAAAAACCGGATGGAAGCGCTCCAAACCTTTACTCTGTGGGGATAAATTTTTCAGGCGAAAAGAACCGTTATTTTTATGCATCAGTTGATGCAAATGGAAATTTTACTGCAAACGTGGCTGCTGGCACTTATACCGTTTCCGGATGGAACTCTGACACCAACTACTCCTTTCCCTCGGTTGCCAAGTTTACAGTATTAGAAAATGAAAGCAAAAGTCTAGGAACGATCGTTCTAATAGAAAAGACCGACACTATCTCGGGAACCGTTCTAGATAACACAGGATCTGCAGTGAGCGGCGCTTCTATAAACGCATGGAAAAATGACGGTACATATGATTACGGCTACGCAACCAGCGCCAGTGATGGAACATATACAATTAGAGTCACTCCCGGTACTTGGCAAGTCAGTGCTTGGCCACAGTGGAACTCGGGCTATTATTACTCCGGCAAACCAGCAAATGTTACTGTCACCTCCGGGGTCGCTGCCACAAAAAACTTCACCTTCCTTAAGTGTACTGCCACTATCAACGGTACGATTACTGATCCTGACGGCAATGTAATTACCTCACTCTACTCCTGGGTCAATGCTTCCGACGGATCACAGGATTGGAGCAACATCGGAACCTCTGTTGATAAGGGTGTATTCACTCTGAAAGTGCCGGCAGGAACATGGGACCTTAATGTCTATCTTTACGGCGTAGATTACTCAAGCCCGGACCCGGTACAATTACAACTCGCCAACAACGAAACGAAATCGGTCACACTTAGCGCCTTGCGCAACGACGCCACAATCAACGGCACTGTTTACGATAATGATGGCAATGCGGTGACTGGTAAGTGGATCAGTATTTACGCATCCAAGGGCCGTTATAGCTCCTGGCAGAATGCCACAGTCGATCAAAGCAACGGAACGTATAGCATGAAACTTTCGGCCGGCACATGGAAACTTGGCTGGTGGATCGATCAGAGCCTTGGCTACAGTTCAGGAAATGGCCAGGATATTGAGGTAACGGTCGCTTCAAACGAGACCAAAACCTATGATATTAACTTAAAGAAAGTCGATTCCAAAATTTCCGGTAAAGCAACCAAGTCGGATGGTAGCGCAATGCAATGGGCATGGATCACTGCTGACACACGTAACCCCAATGAAAAGAAATCAAGCGACCTCTACTATTGGTCAAACGGCGCCTCCAGTAATTCCGAGGGTAACTATGAGATAAATCTGCCGGCAGGTACCTATTGGGTTGGCGGCTCAATGTGGTGGGGTTCAGGATACATTAACCCAAAGAGACAAAAAGTTACTATTGATGCGAGTACCCCAGCTTCCCTTGATTTAG
>DAOOSE010000014.1:0-15429 GCA_035389625.1 bacterium | reverse complement strand
ATGAGCTCTGAGCCAACTGAGATCATAGCTGAGTCAAAAATTGTCTTGGTAAGCCCATATAGTAACAGCAGCGATGAGCATGAATACCTAGGCCAGCTTCATAGCCACTATGTTCCGGACATTAAGATTCCGGGCCTGGAAATAACCCCTGACTACACAGTCAAAAAATACAAAGATGCCGGATATGACTTTATCGCTCTCACAGAGCACAATAAGGTGGTGCCGAGTCCGGGGGTCGATGGTATCTTATTCATTGAAAATTCGGAGGAGGACACACAAGGGCACTACGGGAACCATGTATTGGCAATAGGTACCAATACAGAAGTTGATGAGACGAAAACTGACCAGGAAAGACTGGACGATATATATGCACAAAATGGCTTCGCATCCCTGGCTCATCCGAATTCTTTCTACTATCAATGGAAGCAAGGTGCTTTGAATAATATTAGTAAAGCGAATGGTTTGGAGATCTACAATACAGGTGTGGATAAGGGTGGAAGATACTTAGATGTTGTTACATTGAAGGATTTTCACTGGAGAGACAATGCCTATGCATCTGACAGGTGGGACAAGCTACTTTCTTCCCGGCGGCAGATTTGGGCAACGGCAGGGGATGATTTTACTCCCAGAAACCCAGGCTTCGATGGGGCAGGAGTCGTTGTCTTTGCCAGAGAAAATACTCAGTCAGCAATAATGGCGAGTCTGAAAAATGGTAATTTTTATGCTTTGCAGGGAAGCTCAGCTCCAAAAATTAAGGTTCAGGTTTTAGGGGAATCAATCTCAGTCAGTGCTGACACCGTATCAACAATCCGATTCATCGGAAATAATGGCGCTCTTCTGCAGGAAAGCAAGAACAAAACCGATGATAGTTATAAAGTAGCAGGGGATGAAGTTTATGTCCGTGTGGAAGTGGAAGATGGCGAAGAGCGAAGAAGTTGGAGTCAGCCCATTTTTGTTGAGAAGGAGGAGGTTCAAGGTATTGCTGCAAATAAGTCCAAAACGATCAACTTTGCCAAGGCATCACTGAAAGCAGGAGCTGACGCTGAGATTGATGCTGAGACACTCTCGATTGCCAAATATCCTAAGGATTCACCAGCTTCCGGATATCTATCACCTGTATACAGCTTCAAGACGACCGGAAAGATATCAAGTGCTACTAGCTTGAGTGTTGATTACACCGGAATTAATCTGCCGGGCCGCGAAGACCAGCTTTCCTTGTATACATTCGATGAATCAAATAATGCCTGGGAAAAGGTCGAGAGCACTGTGGATAAGATCAATAAGAAAGTAAAGGCAGTACTGCCGCACTTTTCTCTTTACACACTATCAAGCAATGTTGGCCCTGACACGATAGACCCTACCGTGTCGCTTGGTAATCCCTCGATTCTTGATCCTGTTTCTGGCCTTGCGGCACTAAATATTCTAGCTGTTGATGATAGCAAAGTAGAGACAGTGAGCGGATATCTGGACAACAACATATTTCTCTTTAGTGATCATAGCGATGCGGATGGTTTCGACACGAGTATCGACTTCTCAAAATTTCCATCAGGTTTTCACACATTGTTATTGATTGCTACCGATGCTTATGGCAATCAAAAAGAGGCCGACTATCCGGTCAATATAATTGGCGGTATTACGCCGCCAGTTCTCTCACTTTCCGTAGACCAAACTTTAGTTTGTGATGTTCTAAATCTTTCGGGCCAATTTACCAGTAGTAATGCGCTTGATTCTATCGGCGTATTTGTGAATGGAATTTTTGATGGGGAGCCAACTCCACTTAGGGGGTCGTTTTCTTACGCTATCGATCTGAAAGAATATCTTGAGGGTGAGCTAGGGATAGGAACTATTTTTGTAGATAAATTTGGGAACAAGACAAAGGCAAATCTTATTTTGCAAAAGCGGTGCGGAGCTATAAATAACAGCACCGAAGTTAACACTGAGCAAGACGTTGATAGTCGTTTGGAAGAAACCAGGGATAAAGCAACATCTCTTGTTGGTGGAAATGTTATGGCTGTTCAGACTGAAGCAAGTCAAGTCAATGAAAGCGCTGCATTAGCCACAGTACCCAATCCACCTGCTTTAGTTGATCGTATAGAAGAAGCTGGTAGTTCAGAGGTAATGGCGCCATCGACTAAAAAAAATGAAGGCCTAATGATAGATCAGCCGGCAATCAAGGGCGAAAATATTGGCAATAAAAAATTAATAAAAAAGCGCTATATATTATACTTTTTGCTGTTACCGGCGGTGATAATATCAATATTGCTCGGGAGGCGCATCGTCAGTAATTATAGGCGAGGACAGAGAACCACAACATAATTATTGCAACCAAAATTTCTAGCAATCCCAAAACAAGCTTCCACAAACCATTTCTTGATCTAAAGAACTGTATTGCCGATATAACTAAGAAAATTGAGACTAGAATCAATATTGCAGTTGTATAGGTTCTTTCGGTGTCATTTCTGAGAACAAAATTTCCAACAATCGCTAGACTGAGATACAAGGTGATTGAAAGTCCTAAGTACTTCCACCCCCTCTTTACGTAGTCCACTGATCCCTTCGCAGTCTTTGTCATTTATCCCTCCTCTTTCTTTTTTTCAATCTTTCAACTACATTACCTTTTATGCTGTCTTTCCAAATTATACTACCTTTCCAACAATATTCCATGTCGTGAGAATTGCCCGATCGGCCAAATAGGTGATATATGGGTTAGTCGTCCATTGCCAAAAATTCAGAACGATGCGAGGGATATTTCCTTGTCTCGTTCGATATTCCCGAAGTCAAAGCGAGGCAATATTCTATTTATTCAGACTGGCAAGAGAGAAAAGTCGGGCGCAATCCGTCCCAGTTCCTTAAAGGCAGTTCTCAAGAAGCCTTACCTGGCTATCTCTAAGGTCATCATTGAGCAATTCTAGAGACAAACTAACATACTGGTTCTCTCCTAAACATGACATTTACCATAACTTAGTTTTTAAGCTAATATTGCTCACTTCTCTACTTCGCAGTATAGTAGTAGTAAAAGAAACACAGAGGAGAAATATGCCAAAAAGGGGAATTGATCGGGAGGCAAAGGCACTATTGATTGAGACAATGGCGAGGCTTGATGGTCAAGACAAAATCATTGAATTTTTAAATGATCTCTTTTCGGCAGAGGTGAAAGATCTCTCTCGTCGACTACTGGCGGCAAAAATGCTGAAGGAAGGTAAAACATACGAAGAAATTGGGTTATTGATGGGAATGAGTGCCGGGACGGTTAACAAAATTCATTTCAAAACAAAAGGTAGCCCTTTGATTAATTCCTTCTTTGGTAGATAACTTCGTTTTTCACTTCTTTACTTCGCAGTAGAGAGGTAGGGGTGTAGCTCATTACAATTAGAAAAGTTGGCTATGGTTTATTGTTTTGGCTGTTTCCTTTAAAATGGGTAGTAGTAAGGAAAGTAAACTAGGAGATCAAAAATGGGTAAATCGGAACGGGAATACGAAATGTCGGGCAGGGTGACTGGTGCAAACGGCAAGGAATATGAAGAAGGAAAGTACACAGGGCCTTTGGATTATCAGGGTGCTATCGGCTCAAAATCAGTGCATCTTCAGGTTTTAAGAGCTGCTCAAAAGGAGGGTTTGCTGGCCAGTTTTCGCTGTGAAGAGATTGGCAATGGTGCCGTCGAGGTCCAAGCCACGTTTAAAGACGAAGACGCACTAACAAGATTCAAGAAAGTGTTAGAAGAAATGATAAGTGAAGAGCGGGAACATGAAGAAAAGGAGATTGCTGCCCGCTATCGAGATCCGGATACTTCTTATAGAAATCCATTGAAGTAGATGAGGATGGTACCTGGGTAGAACAGAAAAAGTGCCATTAAAAAATATTGAGATTAGCAATCTTTCATGCGGCAAGTGATTAGAGCCAAGGAAAATGATACAATACAAGATAATACTAAAATTGGAGGGAAGATGGAAACAGGGGATCAGTTTGCACGGTTGAGACGGTGGAACATTTTTGCGGCAATTTTGCATTTAGTCTCCGGCATTGCAATGGTGATGCTTTCTACCGATATGAAGGTGCCGGTAATGACCTCATTTTTAAAATTTAATCAGGTGACGCAAAGCCTATTGCCCGATCAGCAAGTTTGGTTCGAATTACCGCTTGGGATACTCATTGCCTCTTTCCTCTTCTTGTCAGCACTAGCGCATTTGATTATCGCCACAGTTTATAACAAAAAATATAATGAAGGTCTTGAGAAAGGCATTAACAAAGCTCGTTGGGTTGAGTACTCTTTCAGCTCATCAGTAATGATTGTGGTGATCAGCATGTTGGTCGGTATTTACGACGCTGCTGCTCTGATCCCAATAATCCTCGTCAACGCATCCATGATCCTCTTTGGCTGGATGATGGAGTTGCACAATCAAACGACGAAGAAGACCGATTGGACCGCTTTCATCTTCGGTTGCATCGCAGGGATTGGGCCATGGATCGCAATTGCTCTTTATCTTGCTAGTCCCGGCTCAGACTCCAATCCACCAACATTCGTCTATTGGATTTTCTTCTCTCTCTTTGTTTTCTTCAACATTTTTGCCATCAACCAATACTTGCAGTATAAGAAGATTGGCAAATGGCAGGATTACATTTACGGCGAGAAGGCATATATTATTCTGAGCTTTGTTGCAAAATCACTTTTGGCTTGGCAAGTATTTGCCGGAACGTTACGGCCATAGAAAACAGGGAATTAATACTAAGACAGGAGCGTGATCTAGGATGGAAAATAACGAGCTTGTGCCAATCCATGATGAAGCGGTTGAGCATCAAAGTGAGGAACCGCCGGCAACTGATCTCGAGTTAGCAATGCTTCTCATGAGACACATCGATAATCCTTGTGATGTTGAAGTTGCCCCCGGGCGACGGGAGAACATAAGAGAGTTTTATCTTCGGGAAGCCGAGCGGGACATGGAGAAAATGACGGATCCGGATGCCAAAGAGATGCTTCGAGCCAAAATAGCTGAATATCATCGATAGGTAGAATGGTTATGCTTCGATGCCCGAGAGTATGACTATTTTGAACGTATTTTCAATTTCTTTTGCAGGCACTTTGTTTTCCAGGGTCTCATTAGCAAAACCATTGGCTGCAATAAGGTTGAAAATGAGGACAGCAAAAGATGTGGTATTGATCTCTTTGCGGAAACTGCCTTCGGCTTGGCCCTCTTTTATTATCCCGTTTAAGTGCGCAAAAAAGCCATTTGATTTTTCGAGATCTCGTTCCCATACTTTGGGCAATTGCCAAAATTCTGAAAGAAGAACTCTGGTCTGGGTTCGATTTTTTTTAAAGAAAGCAAATTGAATCTCCAAAACCTTTTCCAGTTTCTCTTTGGGTGGGTCTTCGGGTTTGATCTTAGTCTCAATCTCTTCGAGAAAATCGGCAAAAATTCCATCAACAAGCTTTAAGAATATTTCTTCCTTAGAGCGATAGTGGTAGTAAATCGTTCCTTTGGCGACGCCTGCCTTTGCGGCAATCTCATCGATTGAGGTTTTATCCAAACCTTTCTTTGCAAATAGTTTAAGGGCGGCGTCTGATACAAGTCGTTCTTTTTTCATAGGTTTCGGGTCCGTATTTCTTAACTTACTTTTAGCTTAGAGTCGGTATCGATTATAGCGGATTGAGCAGCAGAAACGAAGCTTTGGGATGTCAGTTTAGTAATTTTTGTCCATATACTAAGGATAAAATTAAAATTTATGAAAGAAACTATATGATCTTATAGATAGAGTGTGGATGTTTTGTTCCCCGGTGTCACTTCTGTTATCATAATAAAAATGAATCCTTCAATACACCCAATGCAGGAAAAGAAGCCAGAAGGTATCTGCCCAATTCATGGTAATTTTTTTCCATGCAAAGAATGTCAGGAATCCCAATCAAGTGATGAGCTTGAAAGTGAGGATGAAAAAGCACTCTCCAAGCAGTTGAACATACACGAAGAGTTGTTTTACAATCTGATTTCGCAAGTGCCAAACAACGAGAGGGTTTTTCCTTCATTCAAAGAAGCTTTCAGTAACGCGGCAATACGCAAAAATGCTATTGAGCGAATGGTTGAATTATACAAAAAGACACTTACACGGGAAGAGCAATACCTTGCTGGTATTTCCAGGGATTTGAAACATGTTGAGGAAGAAGGGATGACTGCTGTAAAATTACTCTGTGAGGATTTCCAATTACAGATGCCGGATCCAAGTGCAATTCATTTCGTTGGTAGAGCGGGGTACCTGAAACTGTTTTTGCAGCACAATGCAAAGGCGAGACTAAAGATCAGTGCTAGTGCTGGTGAATATATTCCGGAGATCGATCAGCTGGCTGTTTTTGTTTATCCAGGAGATCGGCTGACGGCAGAAATGAAAGATTATCTGGTGTTTGTTCTTATTCATGAACTGATTCATTATCTAGGTTGTCCAGTAAGAGATGGAGAAGGCAAGACTGTTGGTCATGGCATTTCTGGATATGGGACAAAGGATGAATACGGAAAATATGGGTTTATTGAAGAAGGATTCGATGAAATGCTGGCATACAAATATGCAAGCGCTCTCTGGGAGGGAAAGGTGCCTGCCAGAATTAAGTTTGAATATGACCAGGGCAAGGCTAGGCGACTGGTGTCCTTGCTTGCCAGGAACTTATCGTCACGACCTGGTGATAGTCGGCCGGGTCTTGACTTATTGGCCGGAGCTCACTTCAATGGACGGTTGCAGGAGTTGAGAGAAGGGATCGAGCGTGTTTATGGGGAGGGAAGTTTTGATTTTATGTACAAAATCGGTTCTTATGATCTACGAGGAAACGAGACCGGCCTAAACTTTATGAAAGTTTTTCTGGCCAATCCTGCCGCAGCTCGCACTTTTCTGCGCTCTACTGTTCAAAGGAGGGAGACAAGGTTGCCGGTGATGAGTTTTGATCCCGATGATCTTAAAGAAATTTTGTACTGCTGGGGATTTTATGAAGCCCATGTGGCAGTAGGGATAAGGAGAAGTTTTCTCACTCCTTCTGAGAAAGATATTGAGCTAGAGACCATTCCACCTCAGATTCTTGCAGTCATTCCTGATGGACACCAGCTTGAATATCGTGTTTTTTCTGATCCTAATGGGAGACGACAGCTCGACCTAGCCTTAGAACACTTTGTTGAGGATGAATTTAGTAAATTCCGCCGTGGATAGAAATAAGCGATGCTTTCTGGTATGGTGAATCTAAAATCTTAAGAAGGTGATCAGATGAATGAGATTGACAGGATGGAAAAAATAGTTTCTCTTTGTAAGCGACGAGGGTTTGTCTACCCTTCATCCGAGATATACGGCGGCTTTGCTGCTGTCTATGATTTTGGGCCCTATGGTGTAGAGCTAGCCAACAATATCAAAGCGGCCTGGTGGAGGGCGATGGTCCAGATGAACGATAATATAGTCGGCCTTGATTCTGCTATTTTCATGCATCCAAAAATCTGGGAGGCAAGCGGACACGTTTCAGGTTTTTCCGATCCATTAGCCGAGTGCAAAAATTGCCATGCTCGAGTTCGCGTTGACCAACTGCTCGAAGAAGCCGGTGTTGTAGCTGATGAAAAGATGGATGAGGGGGAGATTAACAAACTATTCGATGAGAATAAGACCAGAATAAAATGTCCAAGCTGCGGCAAAAGTGATTTTACGGATGCCCGGAAATTTAATCTGCTAGTGCAGTCAAATCTTGGTAATTTTACTGGAGATTGGACTAAGTCACCTACCTATCTACGCGGTGAAACTTGCCAGGGAATCTATGTTAATTTCAAGAATGTTCTTGATTCTGCTCGTGTGAGAGTTCCCTTCGGCATCGCTCAGATAGGCAAAGCTTTCCGCAATGAAATCACTGCCAGACAATATATTTTTCGCACTCGTGAATTCGAGCAGATGGAGATGCAATTCTTTGTCTCCCCTGACGAAGATATGAAAGAATATGAAAAGTGGCGTGAGAAGCGCTGGCAGTACTATCTCGAGCTTGGAATCAAGCCGGAAAATATTCGTTGGCACAAGCACGAGAACCTGGTTTTTTATGCTAAGGAAGCCTACGATATTGAGTACAACTTCCCTTTTGGGTTCAAAGAGGTGGAGGGAATCCATGCTCGAGGCGACTACGATCTTACCCAACACAGTAAGTTCTCGGGACAGGATCTTTCCTACACAGATCCGATCAGTCAAAAGAAGTATATTCCCCACATCGTTGAAACCTCGACCGGAGTCGGCAGAAACATGCTTATGGCTATTTGTGAGGCTTACACAGAGGAAGAAGTAGGGGGCGAGACGAGAGTGGTACTAAAGCTTCCAAAGAATTTATCCCCGGTCAAGGTAGCGGTTTTCCCGCTTCTGAAAAATAGGCCGGAACTAGTATCCAAGGCCAGGGAAATTTACGACACGCTCAAAGTAGATATGATGTGTGAGTTCGATGATAATGGTAATATTGGCAAGCGCTACCGACGCCAAGACGAGATTGGCACCCCCTGGTGTGTTACCGTCGATTTTGATTCATTGGAAGACGGAACAGTAACTATCCGAGACCGAGATACCCTGAAGCAGGAGAGAATTGAAATTGCAAAATTAGACGAATATTTTTCGAAAAATCTCTAGGATTGATTATGGGAGAAGGAACAGAGCCAATCAAGATAACAAAAGAGGATTTAAGCCCTGGCGATCAAGTCGGTTGGGGAAGGGAAAAAACCGTTCATTATCGTGGTGACAATCCTGCCTCCGTTGGCCATTCTGAATTCAATGGTGATCTCGTAAAAAAGATCCACTGGGGCGAACCTATTTCAAACGATGGTGAATCAGTCATCGCTCGTAAAAGAACACTTGCTCGTTACTATGAAGCAAAGATTGCCCACCTTCTGTTCCCTGATAATTTTCCAGACGTCCATGGTGCTCGCTGGTCCAAAGCAGATTTATCAGCGTTAGCTCCTTCTGAGCTCTATTCAGACTTTATCCCTGGTACTCACAAGAAAGAGACAGGTGATTTTTCTCTATTCATGAAGCTGAATCGTGCCGGGATTTATGTCGATCAAGATAATCGAGCAAATGCAGGAAATGTAATAGAGCGTGATGATGGCCGTGAGCTATTTACTGATATTCAAAGCATCTATCCGCCCAACATTTTGCGCTATATCGCGAGGAGAAAGAAGGAACTTAGTCAGGACAATTCCGAGTCAGCCAAACTGGAAAATGGCAGGCTTGATCAGGCAAAAAACTTGGTTGAGAGGTATCAGTCCGAAGACCTGGCCAGATATTCTGTTATCAATTCTGAAGAAGACTAGACGGTAATACTTCAAACATAAGAATCTAAAAAGACCATTCGACGTCTCTTTGGGTATTAAAGAATATTAAGGTCTTGTTTTTTTATTTCTATTGAACTAACCAGCTGTGAACAGGAACTGTTTTTAATTAATTTTATAGTCCTCAACTCTCTAATTGGGTAGGTGCTTGCTCTGTCCACAGAGTGTAGATTCTGCTAGTTGACTTGTGCTGAAAAGGTGCCTAAAATGGATATTAGTGTTACGAAGTGGGAGAAAGTGGGAATAATATATGGACAACGGACCATACAGACGACTGACGGCAGACGGGATTATAAATAAGACGGCGGGCTGGAGAATAGATGTTCATAGGAGAGTTTTCGCACACAATTGATGATAAAGGCAGACTCTCCGTACCAGTGAAGTTTCGTGACCAGTTCGCACAAGGTTGCGTTTTAACTCGTGGTTTGGATGGTTGCCTTTGGCTTTATCCAGCCAGTGAGTGGGAGAAAATTGCTGCCAAAGTAGCACACCTTCCCATTACACAGCGAAACGCGCGCTCATTCTCCAGATTTATTCTTTCCGGAGCGATGGATGTTAAGGTGGATAAGGCAGGCAGAATAAATCTTCCTAAATATCTTTCCGACTATGCTGAGATCGACGAGAAGGTGGTTGTTGCGGGAATGTATGATCGTGTTGAGATCTGGTCAGGTGATAAGTGGCAGTCCTTCAAGGAAGAGATGGAGAAGAATTCAGAGGATGTGGCTGAGGGGTTGGCAAACTTGAATGAAGAGTCATTCTAAATTCATAAAAATTAAGAATTAAGAATGACTAATCAATCACCAAATAACCAATTTCTATAGTATTAGAACATTAAAAAATAGAATTGTTGCAATTGTTAACCTCACCTAGCCTCTCCTTGTAAAGGAGAGGAGCGGGTAAAGAGAATTTGACAATTTAACAATTGGTTTTAGCTTTTTAAGTCAACGGCCAGCAATACTGCTTCATTTGTTTGACCCAGTCTCATATTGTGAGTTTGGGAAGCGGAGGAGGGCAAATGAAGGACCCGCCCCTCACTAGGTCGAGGTAAAAGTCAAAAACAAAAAGTTCGGTTAGTACCGTAAATCATAAGCGCACGGTGCGAGAAACAAAAACAAAAAATTGCTGGCTGGTGACTTAAGCAACTAAACCACGTATGGACGACGGACATACGGAAAACGGACGACAGAACAGTCTTTCCGTTGTCTGTTGTTAGATTAATCAGTTGTCCATTAATGAAATTCGGAGATTATTTATGGCACGAGATTTTACTTTTACAACCAGTGATGTTGTTGATTCAGGAGCAAGAAAGAAGACTGTTGATCGTCGCTTTTTCATTGGCCCCAATACTATTAAGTTTGTTTCGCTTGCTGTGTTGGCAGTGTTGGCGATTGTTTATCTTAGTCAATCAACTGCTGGCGCAAGCCGAAGCATGAAAACAAGGGAACTTGAATCGGAAAAAAATGCACTTGATGAAAAGGCAAAATGGCTTGAAGTAGAAGCGACCAGATATCAATCCTTGCGAGAGATTGATAACGCGGTAGAGAAGCCGGTAATGGAACCGGTTTCGAGTGTGGATCATCTTGTAAGCAGCAATCTTGCTAGAAATTAGTGTTTCGTATCAAAAACTCCTAAGCGCTTTTTGTGAGCGCTAACTTGGAGTAGAATGAAATGGTAATGAAAATAAACGAAAAACAGGGCGAGTTTCGCTTGCGATCCATTGCTATATTTGTTGCGATTGCGAGTTTTGTCGTTCTTTGGAAAATGGTGGATGTTCAGCTTCTGAATCATGATCATTACCTTGCTCTCGCCCAGGGGCAGCAACGGTTTGAGAAGACAAAGATGGCTGAGAGGGGCAAGGTGTATGTTCACGACTCCGCGGTTGATCCCTCTGTGTATTATCCCCTTGCATTTGATGTGAAGAAATTTGCAGTGTGGGTAGTGCCAAGCCACATTAAAGATAAAGAGAAGATGGCTGACAATCTATCCTCCTTGGTCGGCTTGGATCGCAAAGAAATTTTTGACAAGATCAACAATGATAAACTTTATATTCCGCCAGTCAAACGAGGGCTGAATTTGGATGAAGCCAACAAGATAAAAGCCGGTGATTTGGCAGGGGTTTATGTTATGCCCGAATATAGTCGCTATTATCCCGAGGGTCCGCTTGCGTCTCATCTACTTGGGTTTGTTAACAATAGTGGAGAGGGAAATTACGGTGTTGAGGGATATTATGATGATGAGTTGAGGGGCAGAGAAGGGAATGTAAAAGGTGAAAAAGACACGCTTGGTAGAGTTATCAATCTTCTGGAGGAGAAAGATCCTCAAAATGGGGCGAACTATGTGTTGACGGTCGACCGCTCCGCACAATATTTTATCGAGAAAAAGCTCCAGGAGGCTTTAGTCAAATATCAGGCCGCCTCTGGTAGTGTCGTCGTAATGGATGTAAAAACGGGCGGAATCGTTGCAATGGCAAGCTTGCCATCTTATGATCCAAACACTTTCAGGGAGCAAGCGTCCACAAATGCTGGAGCATTCGTAAATCCAGTAATCGCCCACCTCTACGAGCCTGGTAGTATAATGAAAACTATCAATATGGCAGCAGCACTGAGTGAGGGTGTTGTTACCCCCGAGACCAAAGAGTCATTTTCTAATTATACAGTCGTTGATGGCTATGAAATACACACTGCTGAGGACAAGGCTTTTGGTGAAGAGACTATGACTCAAGTATTGGAGAACTCTGATAATGTGGCCATGGTATGGCTCTCCGAGAAGATGGGGAAGGAAAAAATGTATAAATACCTAAAAGCTTTTAACTTTTTTGACAAGACAGGGATCGATCTTGATACTGAAGTAGCAGGGCTGACTCCTGCACTCAAGACCTGGCGCAATATCAACCGCGCTACAATCTCCTTCGGACAGGGTATCTCCGTGACCTCGTTGCAGATGGTGGCGGCCTATGCGGCAATTGCCAACCAGGGCCGCTATATTTATCCTCACATCATTGATAAGATCGTATATCCCGACGGAGGTGAGCGAAAAATCGAAAAACATGAGGGTGAGCAGGTGATCAAACCGGAATCAGCAATTGCCATGAGGGAGATGCTTTATTCTGTAGTTAAAAATGGTCACTCTAAGCGTGCTGCCGTGCCTGGTTTCAAAATAGCGGCTAAGACCGGAACAGCCCAGATTCCGAAGCCGGAGGGGGGCTATGAGGAGTCTGAAGACGGGCTGGGAATCTTCAATCATACTCTAGCTGGCTTTGCTCCAGCAGACGATCCACAGTTTGCTTTACTCGTTAAGCTGGAGAAGCCGAAAGCTGCTCGATATGCTGAGTCAACGGCTGCTCCACTGTTTGGCGAAATCAGTTCATTTCTGCTAAACTACCACTACAGACTGAAGCCGACTGAGCCCATACAATAAAACAATTGTAATATTGTTACATTGCTACATTGTTGCTGAACAATGAAACAATGAGACAATGAAGCAATCCGTATTAAAAATAATTAACTGGTTTCTTGCCACTCTTGCGCGCAGAGTTATCGATCGGCACAAGCCATTTGTTGTTGCGATCACGGGCTCGGTTGGTAAGACTACAACGAGGGATGCAGTCTATCGGGTTCTGGCCGATCACTTTGGTGAAGACAAAGTTCGCAAGAATTCCGGTAATCTAAATACCGAGATTGGTGTTCCACTCACGATTTTGGGATATAATAGCTTGCCAAATAAGTTTCTTTGGCCGGTGTTTATATTTAGGGCATATCTTAGGACTTTTCAGAAAGATTATCCAAAATATCTTGTTTTAGAGATGGGAATTGACCACAAGGGAGACATGGCCTATCTGGCAAGTATCGCAAAGCCTGACTTGGGAATCATCACTGCTGCTGCCCCAGCTCATACGGCTAATTTCACTGGGGGTTTAAACGAATATCTTTTTGAAAAAACAATGATGGCAGTAGTCACCAAGAAAGAAGGTAAGGTTTTTGTCAACGGGGATTACGAGATATTGAAAAAATTGCCTAACGAAAATCTTGTCACTGTTGGTATTAAGAATAAAGATGCAGACTATGTGGGAGAGAGTATCAATGTCACTTTGCAGGGAATGGAATATCGCATCGCTAAGACTGGACAGAAAATTGCGATAAAAACCAAGCTGCTAGGCCGTCACCTTATCTACTCACAGCTTATTGCTTTTGCTGTTGGCCAGTATTTTGGGATCCAATCTTTAAAAATCAAAAATTCCCTGGAGTCGATACTTCCGGTCAATGGCCGGATGAATCTATTGCCAGGAAAAAACAAAACCTGGATAATCGACGATACTTACAATGCAGCAAGCCCGGCATCAGTGATTGGTGCACTCGAATTGATCTCTGAGATAAAACACCCTGGTCGAAAGGTAGCGATTATCGGGAATATGAATGAGTTGGGTATCCTTGAGGTGGAGGCCCATGAAGAAGTTGGGAAGATCGCAAAAGACTCTGTTGACCTGGCGATATTTGCCGGTCCGAACGCTTATCATGCTGCCAGGGCTTTTCATGAGTCGTATGAAAAAGTGCTGGTATATTCTAATAGACTATCACTGGAAAAACGGCTCCCAAAAATCATCAATGAAGGTGATATTATTTTGGTTAAGGCCTCCCAGAATAAAAATTATTTTGAAGAAGTTGTCAAAGCATTAATGCAAGAGCCGGAAAAGGCATCTGAGTTACTGGTTCGTCAGAGTAAATGGTGGTTGAATAAAAAGACGAGGAGTTTGAAGTAGGAATTAAGAATTAGGAATTATGGCCATTCCGTAATTCATTATTCATAATTCGTAATTCAAGAGAATGGAGTGGCCATGGAAATATTGCTAATCAACCCAGCCAATCTTATTAAAATGCTTTGGTTCGCACTAGCTTCTTTTTTGATTGCTATCGCATGGACCCCAATACTCACTAATTTTCTGTATAAAAATAAGTTAGGAAAAACAATACGCTCCAGTAAAGACGCTCCTATCTATGCCCAAATGCATGCAGGGAAAGCAGGCACTCCTGTAATGGCTGGACTTCTTGTCTGGGTCACAGCGGCTGTGATCACCCTCTTCTTCAATCTACATCGCTCATCTACTTGGCTACCCTTGTTTTCTCTGGTCGCTACCGGAATAGTCGGGGCCATCGATGATTTACTGAACATTCGCGGGGTTGGAGAAAAAGGTGGAGGTTTTAGTTTTAAGCAAAAATTGCCGCTCTACACGGCGATAGCACTACTTGGCGCTTACTGGTTTTATTTTAAACTTGATTGGAACTCGATCCATATCCCTAATATGGGAGACTATATTATCGGGGGCTGGTATATTCCGTTATTTGTCTTGGCCCTAGTCTGGCTGGCGTTTTCTGCCAATCTGACAGATGGTCTGGATGGTTTGGCTGGTGGAATATTTGCACAGGCGTACGGAGTTTATGCTTTGATTGCTCTCGTAGAGGGGAAAGCTGGGCTGGCTGTTTTTTGTGCGACTATCATGGGAGCACTTCTTGCTTTCCTCTGGTTCAACATTCCTCCTGCACGCTTTTTTATGGGAGATACCGGTTCCATGGCACTTGGATTGACTTTGGGTGTGGTGGCATTTTTGACTAATGCGGTCGTGGTTTTGCCAATCATTACGTTAATTTTTACGATTGAGGGACTTAGTTTCATTATCCAAATGTTGTCGAAAAAGATTCGTGGCAAAAAAGTTTTTTTATCTTCACCGATCCATCACCATTTCGAAGCCATTGGCTGGCCAGAGTATAAAATAACGATGCGCTTCTGGGTGGTTGGTGCCGTTGCTTCCGCGGCTGGGCTAGCTATGGCCATTGTCGGGCGGGGCGGTTTCTAGAATTAAATTAGAAAGGATTTAATGGAAGAACAACCACGGGGAGAACTTAACTTTGATTGGAAGCCTTGGCCAATATCATTGGAAGAGTTCGATCGTGAGCCAAGAAGTAGAGAGATTCGTTCGATTTGCATTAACGCAGTTCGAAGTGTAAGAAGATTAACAAAAAGTGATCTAACCGAAGAAGAGAGAAATCAAGAATATTCAAATTTGGAATATTATCAATGTTGGCGAAGAGCCGGATTCTTTCAGGGGTGACCCCATCAAAACGT
>DAOOSE010000013.1:0-15476 GCA_035389625.1 bacterium | reverse complement strand
CAGCACCACTCCCAGCCCTTCGGCACGGCCTTGATAAAATCTCAATTGCTCGGCGGTTAGTCCTAGATTGAGCATGTAGGTTTTAGTGGTTTCCAGTTCCTCGCTTATAAGTTCCTCAAGCGATCCGAAGTATTTGGTTTCGTATAAACGAGCCAGATTCTCAATGGTGTCTTTGTGCAGTTCGTTTGGGTTTTGTTTTGTCATATGGTTATTGGTTTAGACCGCCAGCCAATTCCGCTCCCGTTTCCTGTCCTGGCATTGGGGCAGGAGGAGGGGTTGGTATTTCAGGGGTCATTTCGTTGTTAATGGGTATATTAGGGATTGATCCCGGGACGTTTGTCGGAGCCGGCGGGACTTCTGGCAGGTCTCTCTCGGTGATATAGTTTTCTGGCGTCCAGCCGTAGTCCTCAAACAGCTTCATTAAAATCTTGAATTTTTTAACCGAGTAAACTTTGCCGGTTTCCTCGTCTATAAACTGTTCAGTGTCTTTGATTAACTCCCACAGCTCTAAATCTTTGGCTTTTCTTAGTTCGGAGGAGGTGGCCAAAGTGGAGGTGGAATCGAGAGACAGTTCGTAGTCATCATCAAACACGCCGTCTATGCTTTCGTCATCCTCTGACAGCACCTCATAGTCAGTAATAATGGCCAATGCTTTGTCTGGCACGACTGATTTTTTCGTCCAGAATTGTCTGATCATTGATATCCAGTGGTCAAAGTGTCCAATGTAGGCATTCCGCAACATGATTAAGAATAGCTTTACTCCCTCCAGCGTGGCTTCTCTCATAAACGAGGCTACGGTGGCTGTTTCTTTTCTGTCAGTTCCTTTCAAATTGCTGAATTCGTCCACTCCCACAGCTATTCTCATGGCTTCTTTAATATGGTCTGGTTCTACGTAAGCCGAAGGGTTAACGTCACCGAATTTAAGCTCTTTTACTGCGTTAGGGTCGTTAGTCCATAAAATTCCCAAAGGCCTGATGGTTATTCCCGATTGTTTGTATCCCGGCAAGGCAACGGGGGCGGCCGCTATCATGGAGTGTATTCTCATGGTTACTGAGTCTACTCTTTGATTGGTTACGGAGTTTAATAATTCTTGCAGATGATCTACCAGTTTTGGTATGCCAAGACCGTAAAATTGGAAGGGTCTGGGGAAAAATACTACTCTGGAATATGGTTTTTCGTTGTGATCATACGGGTTATCAGTGTCTTTTATCTCTGTCGGTTTACCGCTCATTGGCATAAATACCACTAATCTGTTTTCAGTCCAGCGTTCGACTATTTCAAATAGTTTTTCCTTGCTTTCTGGCAGGGTTTGAGGATTACCGTTTGACCCAGTGGTTATCGGTGTTGAGCTGGTGGTTGTTTCTCTTAAGTTCTTTTTGGTTTCCAGCAGGACTTCTTTTCTTACATAGGCATAGTCGGTCGTATCACCGCCCGATTTTATAATCTCACCCTTCTTGTTAACGAATTGATTCCAGACTTTTTTCGGCACGTCTGGGTATTGGACTTTGGCTTCGTCTAACGTTAAAACGTAACGGTGGAAGACTGGCTTTTCGTCACGGATTTTTTTCATTCTGGGGTGAGGGTAGAAGTTATAAAGGTCTACAGGGTCAAAATCTGGTCGGAAGCTTATCTTTTCCGTTCCTGTTCTGAATATAAGCTTTTTGATGTTTTCCAGCATGCTGATATCTTTCTCTCTTTTCTTTTTAGTCTCTTTTTTCAAAAAGTCTTTACCAACGGTCGTTCCGCAGATAAATACTTGCAGGAAGTAATCAACAACATCGTCACTCATGCCGATTTCCCACAGCCAGATCAGCACCTCTTTTAATGCTTCGGCGTTGTTGCCCTCAAGCTTAAAATCTGGGGTCACTCCTACGGTCTTTTGCAGGAATGTTTTTATATAGCTGAATACTTGGGGGATGAATACGTTTGACTGCCAGACTTCGCCCTCGGTTGTCTGTTCGAGCAGTTTGGCTCTGTCGCCAGTGTAAGACATAAACAGCTTATAAGCCTTGTCGAATTCAGGTTTAAAGTAATACAGGAAGTTCTGTTTGGCTTCATCGTATTCGTCATTAAATTGTTTTAATTCTTGGTCTTTGGCCATATTAATAAATCTTTTTGTATTTTTTACCTTTATTGATTGGCATTTCGGATGGCAGTTCTTTTAATCCTTGCCACGCCAGCATGACAGAGATTAGAGCGTCATCTTTTTGTCCTGTCTCAGCTCCCATGCCGTGCAAGCCGGATTCATCTGTATGTATAAAGGTCATCATTTGATTAACTATTACGGAAGTTGATATTCCTACCTCTTCCTCTCTCAATCCCGCTATAAAGTCATCTACCATCAAAGGTTTGGTTACTTGTGATGTTTTCCAGCCGAGCACCTTTTTCTTTTGATTATGCAGTCGATCAAACACGGTTCTTTGGTATATGTTGGAATAAATCTTTTTAAGTTCATTCATGGTGGCCAGTCCGTGTCCATTTACTTCCAGCACCGTCAGGGCATTGTTGAAGTATTCGGCCCCTTGTTTTATTTTTCTGGCAAACAGGTCTGGTTGTATCTGTCCGATGTAAAAGCCCACTTCACGGCCAGTCATTCTGTCTATTACGGTGAACGCCGAGTCGTCCTGGCCGATTCCCTCTGACGGGTCAGCTCCCAGACTGTAGAAATGCTTCGGGTTTACTTTTTCGTATATAAGGATGTCATCCAGTTTTTCTATCGGTTGTCTTATAAACTTCCTCTGGGCTTCTATGTATTCTTTGGGGATTACGGTCTTTGCCGAAGTGATGAATGCTTCCTCAATGGTTGCCGGATACTCTTGTTTAAACTTTTCTAAGTTTCCGCCACACTTGTTTTTAATCGCCCAGCGTCGCCAGTTCAGCTGTTCAAGGGTTAGGTTGAATTCCTCTCTTGTTTTTCTCTCATATTCGTCCAGAGATAGTTCAAAGGTTGAACATTCTTTTTTATTGGTGAATTTCAGGCTGTATTCTGGCATGTAGTGCCATGGCAGGAATATAAGCTGGTAGTCATTGTTGCCGGCAATCGCTTCATGCACCATTGTGTAGAAGTATCCGCCGACACCATTAGCCGTTGATTCCAGAAAGACCATCGTCTCTGGCAGGTCTGGGATGGCCTGTATTACGGATAGCATTAAATCCTCACCGTTTTTCCAGAAGGCCACTTCGGACCCGTGGAAGTTATGCAGTGTCAATCCTCGTCCTATCTTTACCTTATCAGCTGTTGAGATGATCATTCTTGATCTAAGTCCCGGGTTCTCGCTACGGGTCTTATCGTCTGGGTTCTCAAACACCATCTGCTTTTTGTTATCGTATCGTCTCATTGGCTTCATTTTCTGGGGCAACATGTCGTAGAAAAGCTTGCTCATGGCAAATATCTCGCCGGTTGACTCTGGTTCGTGGGCAATAATCAGGGAGTTGGTATTCTCGTATCTGGCGGTCTTTTCAAAGATTAAACCCTCGCATAAGGTTGACACTCCCTCTTGTCTGGCTTTCAAGATGATGATTCTGATCGGTTTTCCCTTGGCTTTTACCTCTCTTATCTTTTGGTAAATAAGCTTTTGAGCGGTATTGAGTTTTAAAGGAACTATTCTCTGGTCTTTGGTCTTTATATACAGGTATTCCTCGATGTATTCTTGCGGTTCACAGTCAAAAAATCGGGTGATTTCAATCAATTCATCCACTATCTGTTTTTTGCTTTTGTTGTCTGGCTTTTTTGAGGATGTGTTCATAACTAAAATCTAATCCGACATTGCCCTCGTGTTGTATGGTTTCTTTTGGTTTACCCAGCTCTCTGTCCAGAATCTCTTTGGCCGCTTTGAATTTGATTTCGTCTTTATCGCTTCCCATAAGTCCGACTATCATTTGAGCCGCGATGTCCAGATTTTTGCTTATGGTTTCTTTTGCCACTTCGGTTTTGGTTTCGTTCAGCAGGTCGGAGTATTCTTGGTAATGGTCATATAAGATTCCGCCTTTCCAAAACCAATCTTTGACGGTAGCCACAGCCACTTTTAAGAATTTGGCGATTGTCTCATAGCTTTCACCGTCGTATTTCATCTCAATGGCTTTCTTGTATTTTTTGTTTAAATTGGCCATATTGTTTTGGCAAAGTTGGTCAAAGTCGGGATATTAAGTAACGGATGAGCAGATTTTAACCAACGCCTCGACTTTACTGATTTCGTCTTTTTTCATTACGTCCTGCAGGGCTTTTTCTATGGTTTTATTCTGGGGGCCGGTGACGTTAAAAGTAATCAAAGCAACGGTTACTCGGTTCTTATTTATCTTTTCTTTGACCGATTCGACCTCAACGCCCTTGGAGTGGGCAAACGCTTTTACTTCCTCAATAAAGGTTTTTATTGACTGTCTGGGGTCTTTGTCGGTTATAAAGCTGATCTCTACCAGATTTTCCTTTTTTAATTCCTCTTTGAGTTTTTTCATTTTGCCCTCGATTTCCATTTTGACTATATCCAAAGCGTCTTTTAATTCCTGTTCCTCCTTACCTACGGCTTCGGCTATCTTTTTGAGGGAGTATCCACGCTGGTTTAATTCAAAGACCAGCTTTCCGAGTTTTAATATCTGATCCTGTCCGTGGATGTTGTCTTGCAGACTAAACAATCTGGCCTCGTCATCGTTTAGTTTGGTGATGTTGACTTCAATCTCTTTCGCACCCAATTCCTTGAGGCCTTTCCAAGTATGATAACCTCCCACGATCTCATAGCCGTCCTTAACCGCCCGGACCTGGATTGGTTTGGTTTGGCCGTATTTTTTCAGTGACACCCGCAACGACTTAAACTCCCGTTCATTCATTTCCCGGGGATTCCAAACGTTCGGCCGACATTTTTCTATCGGTATGAATTGCGATTGTCTTTTGTTGTTTTTTTCTTTTGCCATGTTTTTGTTATAAAGTGGTGACCAGATATTCGATATTGTCGCCCTGGGGACGACCGCCGGCGTTGGCCACACTCCACTTATGATCCAACATCTGCAGTTCGGCCTTGCGGTGCTTTTGCACCATCGCCATCAGTTCCTCTGGCTTGATTCCCATGTCGGCCTTGGTCTGACCGAGAGAAATAATCCACTGCGGAATATGCTTTGAGCATTCCAGCATTTTTTCAATAAAGACTTTGGCATCGGCTTTGGAAAACACGCTTTTTTCTTTTTTGATTATTTTTCCCGCCAAAATGCAGTCCAGTGTGTGATATTCGTCCTCATAGGCGCTTGATTCTGGATAGGGTGGGTCAAAGTAGACCACATCGCCTTTGGCGTGCTTCAAAAAATCAAAGACATCCTCCCGGTAGATTTCGTTAACTTGGCCGTTGTCAAAGATTCCTTTGTTGATACTGTCCTTAATATCTTTTAAAGTTAAAAGTGGATGTTGTATCATTCGCAGGTTCTTGGGGGCGTGCGACTTGGAACGCAGAGGCCATTCGTAGTCGTTCTTTTCCAAATCCAGCGTGTCCCGGGTATGCGTGAATTTGCCGAATTGTCTGGTGCTTAAAATAAATTTGATCAGGGCAAGCGTCAGAAGGTTTCGCTTGGTTTCGTTCTCGACATTTTTCAAAGAGGCGAAAGCGTTATCCAGAAAGTCGGCCGTTTTGCTCACGAATACTTTTGGACAAAAATTCTTTTTTATAAATCCGTCATGCTTGGTTTCAATAAACAGTCTGGCCAGATCCTCGTCAGACAGCTTTACCCGGTTGTTTTCCACGAATACTTTGCCGGTAATATATGACCGAAGTGCTATATCGTTGGCGACAGTCTTGTAACCCTTGGCCTTGGCATAGAGGCTGACCGATCCGCCTCCCAAAAACGCATCAATAAAGACACCCGATTTTTTCTTGGCGTGATTGAATATGTATTTGACTAATTTTCGCTTGCCTCCGAAATAACAGGGCAAGGCTTGAAATTTACTCCACATAGCTTTAAGTCTCTGGCTCCCCAACATCCCCTGTATTTTTATACCCTTTATCAAATTGATATCGGGCGTGTGAGGTCGATCACAGGATGCGGATGTTCGACCTTTACGGGAGAGCCAGAGACCTGAAGCGATGAAACTCCCTATAAATTACTTTTGGAGATCGCCTCAGGGCTCTACAAACAAAAAGAGCTCGTAACCGACTACCACGATTGTGATAATCAGTTACGAGCTCTTGGGCCCGGAATACCATTCAGGCCGTCTCTTGAGACGGGGATATTATTCAATTGTCATTTTTATTATACACAAAAAATAAAATGCAAGCAAATGTTTTTTCTGTGAATAATTGGGGTCAAAAATCGGGTTAGACAAAACCTGCCACTTTTTGACATATTATTTTTAAAGCGTTATACTTAAACAGAGGGTTTAAACTTATGAAAGACGAAAAACTTTTAACCACAAAAGAGGCCGCCGAAATCCTTCGGGTCAGCGAAAGGTCTCTTATGCGTTATATCAAATCAGGTCGGCTTAAAGCGTCAAAAATCGGCTGGTGGCGAATAAGGGAAAACGATCTGAATGATTTTATTGATGAGAATCTTAATAAGCCACAGCCGAATAAAAAGCGTAAACAAAATAAAAAATAAATTTATGAATACTGATCTAAAATTTTTTACTAACGAGCCGGAAGCAACATTGCTTCAAAGGTTTCAAAAAACATTAAAAAATAATACTCAATTTTTTGACGTGCTGGTCGGCTATTTTAGAAGTAGCGGATTTTTTAGGTTATATAAATCTCTTGAGGGCGTGGAAAAAATACGCATCCTTGTCGGGCTGAACGTGGACAAGGTAACGCATCAGATGGTTCAGACTTCCAAAGAAGGAAAAGACACTTTATTCGTTTCCACCAAAAACGCCCAAGACGGATTTGCGGATAAAGTCGAGAAAGAAATGGAAGAGTCCGAAGACAGCTACAATGTTGAGGAAGGCATCAAAAAATTTATTGAATATATCAAATCAGGCAAGCTGGAAATAAAAGTCTACCCAGAGCATCCGATTCACGCCAAAGTCTATATTATCCGTAAGGATCAGGAAAAAAGCGAACACTACGGACAAGTCATCACTGGTTCAAGTAATTTTTCTGGAGCTGGTTTTGTTGAGAATCTGGAATTCAATGTTGAGCTTAAAGACGCCGTTGACGTAAAATTCGCGCTCCAGAAATTTGAGGAGCTTTGGAAAAGAGGCGTTGACGTCTCTGGCAAATACGTTGATACGATTGTCACCAGAACCTGGCTGAATGACGAAATCACTCCCTATGAGCTTTATATAAAATTCCTTTATGAATATTTCAGGGAAAAAATAAACTACGATCTGGATATGTTTGCCGACCTCCCAAAAGGTTTTATGGACCTTGAATATCAGCAGGAGGCCGTGGCGGACGCTTATTTGAAAATAAAAGAGCACGGCGGTGTTTTCCTGTCAGATGTTGTCGGTTTGGGCAAAACTTATATCGCTTCGCTCTTGGCCAAGAAACTCGGCGGTCGTTCTCTTATAATTTGCCCGCCGGTGTTGAGGGAATATTGGGAAGAGACCATGCGACAAGCCGGGGTGGTCGCCAAAGTGGAATCGCACGGCAAACTTGATCGGGTTCTGATTGACGGCGTGGAAAACTATGATCATGTGTTCGTTGATGAAGCCCACAGGTTTAGAAACGAAATCACTCAGGGTTTTGAAACTCTGCACCAAATCTGTGCCGGCAAAAACGTTATTCTGGTCAGTGCCACTCCTCTTAATAACCGTCCGAAGGATATCGCCAGCCAGCTTTATCTTTTCCAGAATAAATTAAACAGCACCATTCCAAATTTAAAGAATTTGAAAAAGTTTTTTGGTCATCTTGAAAAACGCTTGGATAGCAAATTATCCAAGAAAGAATATCTGCAGGTCGTCAAAGAGAATTCAGTTGAAATCAGAGAACGGGTTTTGAAATATATCATGGTCAGAAGAACCAGAACCGAAGTTGAAAGATTTTATAAAGAGGATTTGAAAAATCAGGGAGTTAAATTTCCGACCTTAAAAAATCCGACTAAACTCTTTTATCAGTTTGATGACGAATTAAACCAAATTTTTGATAAGACCTTACAGATCAATAAAAAAATAAACTATGCTCGTTACGCCCCGGCCAAATATCTGAAGGATATTCCAAGTTCCGAAGACTTGCAGATACAGCTTGTCTCGCAGGAAAACATCAGGGGCTTTATGCGATCTCTTTTGGTTAAGCGTTTGGAGAGCAGTTTTTACGCTTTCAAGCAAACACTCGGCAGGTTTATCAAATCATATGATGACTTTATAAAAATGTTTGATAAAGGCACGGTTTACGTCAGCAAAAAAGTGGATGTTTATGATTTTTTGGAACGTGGATTTGAGGACGAATTGATGAATTTAGTTGAGGAAGGCAAAGCCATTAAATACTCCTCAAAGGATTTCGTTCCTGAATTCAGGTCCGTGCTTGAGCGGGACCGTGAATTCTTGCAGGAGCTTTTTGATGCTTGGAGCAAAATAAATCATGATCCGAAGATTGAGAAATTTATTGAAACCTTAAAATCGGATGATGTTCTAAACGACAAAAAACTCAAGATGATTGTCTTTACCGAATCTGAAGAAACTGGCACATATCTGGAAAAAAATCTTAAGGATATTTATAAAGACGCTGTTTTGTTTGTCTCTGGCAAATCTGGTTCTGGCGACATTAGAAAAGCTAAAGAAAATTACGACCCGGCCAGCTCAGTTAAAAAGGATGATGTCAGAATATTGGTGGCCACCGACATTCTGGCCGAAGGCGTTAACCTGCACAGGGCAAATATAATTATAAATTACGATATCCCTTGGAATGCGACCCGCATTTTGCAGAGAGTCGGCCGTGTTAATCGTGTCGGCACAAAACACGACGTTGCTTATATTTATAACTTCTTTCCCACTGAACGAGCCGAGTCTGAGATTAAACTGGAAAAATTGGCAGTGGCTAAAATTCAGGCTTTCCACGACACTCTTGGTGAGGACGCCAGATATTTAACTCAAGACGAGGAATTCAAATCTCACGAGCTTTTCAGTCGCATAAACTCAAAGGAATTTTTAGACGAAGAGGATGAGGACACTTCCAGCGAGCTTTATTATCTTAAATTGATCAGGGACATTAGGGACAATAAGCCGGCTATTTTTGAAAAAGTCAAACGCTTGCCGAAAAAAGCTCGAAGCTCCCGCAAAGAAACAAAGACCGCCGGTCAAACGATTACTTTTTTCCGCAAGGGTCATCTTAAAAAATTCTTTATAGCTAATCCTAAGGAAGCCCGGGAGCTTGATTTCCTTACAGCCGCCGGATTGCTAAAAACGGACGAAAAAACTCCCAAAGCCGATTTGCCGAAAAATTATCACGACCTCTTGGCTCTCAACAGAGACTCTTTTGAGAAAAGCATTGAAGATGAGAAAGATATTGAAACTGGCAAAAGTATCACTGGCAATGAGAGGACTCTTTTAAAGACGATCAAAGTTATTGGTGCTTTTTCTGGACTTACCGAAGACGATGAGTGGTATCTGACACAGCTCCAAAAAGCCATAGAGGAAGGTTCTGTAAATAAGAAATCCATCAGTAAAATCGTTAAGGAAACCAAAGGCATGAACCAACCGCTTAAAATCCTGCATTTGATCAGAAGCCATGTCCCGGAGAAATACCTTGAAAACTTGGCCAAACGAGAAGGCCGACAAACTGGCAATAAAAAAGAGATCGTTTTGTCGGAAAGTTTTATCTAAAATAAAAAATTATGAAGGAATTTTTAATCGAGACTTTAACCAACAAGTTTGACTCGGAAAGCTACCAGAAGTTTGTTTTGGAGTTTTTCAATGATCTTGTGCCTAATATCAGGGAGCTTGATATCAATCCCGGCTACACCAGCCACATTGACAGTTTAAAGCTGGTCGGAGAATACACCGACCCGGCAGGCAAAAAGATGCATGTTTTGGAAGTCCGATTAAAAACTCACTCCAAACTTGAAAACGCGCGGACCGCTCAAAGAAATATAGTCGCCAAACACATTAAGGATCATTGGCTTGATGGTGCTTTGGTGGCTTTTTATACTCCCGGTTCGTCCAGCTGGCGATTATCGTTCGTTAAGATTGAATATAAATTTGACGGCAAAGGCAAAACTAAAGAGGAATTGACTCCTCCCAAGAGATATTCTTTTTTGGTCGGCGTAAATGAGCCCTCCCATACCGCCCAGCAACAGCTTCTGCCTTTGGTCAAGGAAACCGATTATAATCCCACTCTTGAGCAGGTTGAGGATGCTTTCAGCGTTGAAAAAGTCACAAAGGAATTCTTTGCCAAATACAAGGAGCTGTTTGAGATAACGGTTAAAGAGCTTAATAAAAACCATACTTTCAAAAATGAGGCTTCAAAAAATAACATTATCACCGAAAATTTTACCAAGAAGCTTCTCGGTCAAATTGTCTTTTTATATTTTCTACAAAAGAAAGGGTGGCTTGGCGTTCAAGCCGGCCAGTCCTGGGGTGATGGTGACAGAAATTTTTTGAGGCAATTGTTTGAAGATTCTAAAACTAAAGGCAAAAACTTTTTTAATGATTATTTGGAGATTCTTTTCTACGACACTTTAAATAATCCACGCCGGAACACCACTGATCCATCTTTCAGCAAATATTTCAATTGTCGGATTCCTTTCTTGAATGGTGGTCTGTTCGAGCCGGAGTATGATTGGCAGAATAGTTTTATTTATCTGGACGACAATATTTTTGAAAAAATCCTGAATGTCTTTGATCTTTATAACTTCACGGTCAAAGAGGATGAGCCATTGGAAAAAGAGGTCGCCGTTGACCCGGAAATGCTCGGCAAAGTTTTTGAGAATCTTTTGGAGGAAAACCTCCGCAAAGGCAAAGGCACATACTACACTCCCCGAGAGATAGTGCATTATATGTGTCAGGAAAGCTTGATCAATCATCTTGTCACCGAAACCAAAACGCCGGAAAAGAAAATCAGAACTTTGGTCACCAGAGACATGGGACTTACCAAAGAGGATGTTATAAACGCTCAAAAGAGCCGTGAAGGTAAAAGCAAGGCGGTAGATAAAATCTTGGTGTTCTGGGAAGAGGAAGCCCAAGCATTGGACAAAATTCTTTCAAATATAAAAGTTGTTGACCCGGCTTGCGGTTCTGGTGCGTTTCTTGTCGGTATGTTGCAGGAGATCGTCAAAGCTCGCCAAGTGTTGCAGATGTTTACCGACGACTCCCAAGTGGATGAATACCACCTTAAAAAAGAAACGATTCAAAACTGTATTTACGGGGTTGATATTGATCCCGGTGCCGTTGAGATCGCCAAGCTTCGTCTCTGGCTCTCTCTGGTTGTGGACTACAGTCTGGAGGAAATAGAACCGCTCCCAAACTTGGATTACAAGATTATGCAAGGCAACAGTCTTTTGGAGGAATTAGTTTTGGGAGATACCAGCATTAAACTATTTAATAATCAGGCATCCAGCCGAAAGCGTGGCGTTAATAAGCAGGAATTCCAAGAAGTCTTTCAGGAGAGACTGTCTCTGGGAGGTAAAAAAATCCACGAAGAGAGCAAAGAAAAACTGCTTGAGAAATACAGAAAACTGCAGATTAATTTTTTCAATGAAAGTGACCACGACATCAAGAAAAAAGTCAAAGAGCAATTAACGAGAATTGAAACTGATCTAATAGAGCAAAGTGTTAAAAGCGAGATTGAAGAATTGGACGCACAAAATAAAGGTTTGGGCAATTATCTTATTCCCGGGCTTGGCATGACCAAAAAAGACGCAGATAAATTTCAGAAGAACCTTTCCAAACAGGCTCAAATAATGAAAGTCCTAGACGAATTCAAAAAATCTGGCGTCAAACCGTTTTTCTTGTGGAGACTTTATTTCGCTGATGTCTTTGAGAATAAGGGTGGATTCGATATTGTGATCGCCAATCCTCCTTATGTCAGCTATGGCTTACGAGGTGGCCAGACCATGACGGCTGAAGAGAAAAAAATGGTCAAGGAAATATTTCCGAATTCCGCTGAGTATAAAATCAGTCTGTATGCGATTTTTATGGATAAAGCCATACAGTTGGCCAAAAATCAGGGGGTTCAAACTTTTATCGTCCCAGATAGTTTTTTGCTTGGTAGGTTCTTTTCAAAGATTCGCAGATTAATTTTAGATGAAAACAACATCATTGAATTTTTGCTTTTACCCTATAATGTGTTTGATGCGACCGTTGGTTTCTCGCTAATTTATCTTTTCCAAAAAAATGACGCCACGGATAAGGCAAAGAATATAACCGCAAAGACGGCATTTAGCAATAACGAGGTGGCAAAAAATGATTTCAAGCAGTTTTCTTATCCTCAGAAATATTTCGAGGGCTTGAAATATAATCGTTTCAGACTATTTTTTGATCAAAACACGATGGACCTTGTTACTAAGGTTGAAGGCAAAGCAATTCCTCTGGGCAATATTATTGATTTTAATAGTGGCCTAATCGGAAAAGATGGTAAAAAATCCATAGTCAGCGATGAGAAAAAAACCAAAGATTGGCTACCTGGCATTATATCTGGAGGCGAGATTCAACGATACATTCTAAAACCAGAAGGTTACTTTTTGCTTTATAAAAAAGAAAAAATTCACAGCGGTTTTGATTGCGTGAATTACTTTGAGGATAAGATATTTATGAGGCAGACTGGAGATTCTCTTATATCTGCGATAGATGACATTCACCTCCTGTGTTTGAACAATGTTCATGTTGGTAATTTGAAGGACAAAAAATATTCTCTCAAATATGTGACAGCTGTTATTAATTCGGTATTGATGAATTATTATTACAAATCGTTAGCCCTTGAAGGAGGCAGGACGATGGCACAAACAGATATTGAAACTATTGAGAGTCTACCAATTAAAGAAGCCGACGAGAAACAACAAAAACCGATCATCTCTCTGGTTGATAAGATTATGGCTCTTACTAAAGCTGAGGACTATCTGCAGGATCAACCCAAGCAGAAAAAAGTTCAGGAATACCAAGAGCAAATTGATGAGATGGTTTTTGAGTTATATAATTTAAATAAGGATGAGGTCAAAATCATTCAAAATTTATGAGCCGATTAACAAAGACAAATCTAAAAAATAAAGTCATATCGGTTCTCAAAAAGCAGGGCTACCGTGTTAACAATGACGGGTTCGTCCTCAAAGATGATTCAAGGGAGGTAAAAAGAGAAGCACACACTTTCGCTAAGGCCGAGAGAATGTGCAAGAGTGAGCAGTTTGTTTTAAATAATATTGATCTGGTTAAGAAGTATTTGATTGATGGCAAAAAGCTGGATATTGATAAAATTGACCCCGAAATCATCGAAGTTAAAGAGAGAACCGATCACGAAACTATCTTTAGGTGGTGGAATTTAGTTTGGTGGAGTTTGCCTTATGAGCGGGCATACGGCCGGCAGATTCGGCTTGTTGTCTGGGATAAATATCACAATGCTCCAATCGGTTTAATTGGTCTGCAAAGCCCTATCTTAAGCTGGAGCGTCAGAGATAATCATCTCGGCATTAAGTCGGAGGACCGTGATTATTGGGTCAATCAGTCAATGAGCGCGCAAAGGCTTGGTGCCTTGCCTCCCTATAATTATGTCTTGGGTGGCAAGTTGGTTGCTTCCTTGATGACTACGGATAATGTCAGGAAAATTTTTGAGAAGAAATATCGAGATCAAAAAACAATTATCAAAAAACGCAAATTACCGTCTCGGTTGCTGTTTATCACTACCACTGGGGCATACGGCAAAAGCAGTGTTTACACTCGATTGAAAATAAACGGAGATCCCGTCTCTGAATTTATCGGTTATACCAATGGCAGTGGCACATTCCATATTCCCAATGAGCTTTACGAAGATTTTATAAAATATCTGTCCAAGCGTGATTATAATGTCCGTCGTGGTTATGGCAGTGGGCCTTCCAGAAAGTTGAGACTGATCAATCAAGCCATGGAATGTCTCGGCATATCCAACGGGGCAAATCACGGGATCAAGAGAGCCATATACCTTTTTCCGTTTGCCAGTAATTTGAAAGATGTCATCGAGAAAGGCAGAGCTCCCAAACGGATAAAAAGAAATATTGCGGACGTCACAGATTTTTGGAAGCAACGTTGGGCAGTCCCAAGAGCAGAAAAAAATAAAGAGTATCTGGATTATTCTGGTGATCGCTTTATTGAAGATACGATCAAAGAAGTCAAAAAATACAAAAAATTATATAAGCAGTTGCAATAATTATGGATAACATACCAAATAAACCAAAATACGCCTACTTGCCGGAAGACTTGATTCTCAAGATGTTAGAACAGGCCCCTGACACAGCTAAAAAAGTTAGTGAGCTTGTTAATATTGATGAGGAGGTCGTTGATCAGGCTAAAAGTATTTTAAATGAGAAAGGGATAATCCTCAAAAATGACACTCAAGAATTTACTGAGTCACTCGTCGCTGTCGATGGTGCCGAAATAATAGAAAAGAAAACGAGCTCTGATATCTTAATGTCAATTGCTGTCGGTGTTGAGGGTATAAGAGAAAAAGATTCAGAGTCTTGGTCACCGTCTGGCCAGCAATATTATCAATGGCAGACCGTCTTGCCTCACCACGTCGCTAACCCAAGATTGGCTCAAGGAATTATGTTTTTGATGGAATTAAGTATCTTGGCCAGAGCTGATCATGAAGTTAGAATTATGGACGGAACGCATTTAACTATGATCTTAAAGCTGAATAGTTTATTGAGTGCTCACGATGACGAATTTGCAGACGAGTCTTACGTTAAAGCTTTGGAAGATTTTTTAAGAGAAAGGTATAAAAAAATTATTCCAGATATTCCAGACATCATTGATGACGCCTTCTCTGACCCCGCAATTATTGGTATGGCCAAATACAGTTCATCCCGAGAAATAATCGACTCTCTACTAAAAGATTTGAATATTCTAATGGATGATAAAATATTTTTGTCTTTTGTCCTGGGCAAAGATGAATTCACAAAACCCATGAGTGTCGGGCAAGGAATTAAGGAAAAAGAGGATTGGAAAAGAGTTCACATTGGTTGCAATTTACCGATCAAAAGTTTGACTCCAGAAAAAATGAGAGAATTCGCAAATAGGCTTCAACAGTCAATTGAACCATTCAAAATCAGTGCCGGAAAAGAATCGAAGCTATTCTTTACTTTTTACAGACCGTTTGATGATGGGCCGGTTTATAAGATTGAAATAAAAGAAAAATTAGCCAATGATTTGGATCAGTTGAAAAAAGCGTTATTGAGTATAAAAAAACAGATCATGTTTCCAGAAATCAGAGAGCCCTATCCACAGTATTTCGCTGATGTGATCGCAAAAAACGTATCTTTTGGAATGAATGCGGTTGAGCAGGCAATCTGCAACGATCCCATTCTGCACAATTCCAAAAATTTTGATTTAATTTTCCCTTATAGAACTAACTAAAATTTTATTATTATGCCAAACAAAAACATTATAG
>DAOOSE010000012.1:0-15676 GCA_035389625.1 bacterium | reverse complement strand
AGGTAATTTGGGTAAGAATATTTGAGAAATGTCATATATTGTCATACTATTAGGCCTAAAAAGCCAAGAGCCCGGACCAAATGGATGGCCTGGGCTCAAGGGTTCTTCGGACGCCTAGTGGGCAATCCTCGGAATCACTGCATTGTCTCGTCGTCACCAGCGGGTTCATCTTCCCTTGCCTCACCCGGCGTGGCGGTAATCACCTCCGGCTTCAGCGCGAGATCACGAGCCGCGAGCCACTCTTTGACCTCGGCGAGCGACTTCTTCCCGAAGTGCCGCGAGACAAGCAGATCCCATTCGGTCTTGTCCAACAACTGCCGTACGGTCTCGATGCCCATGGTGCGAAGGCAGTTCTTGGTCCTGATAGAGAACGCCTCGATCTCCTCAATGCGCTCGAGGAGTTCGGCCCGACCTTCCATCTCTGCTATGAGGGTACGGATGCCGTGCCGCAGGATCTCGAGTTCTTGGGGCGTTCCCTGGATGCGGAATACTCCGGTCACTTCCGTTTCTTCCGTATAATCCACGAGTTTCATGGTTTCACCTCCCTCCCGTGGAAACAGTATATAATAACACAATAATAATCCGGTGTCAATATTTTCGGGTAACTTTTTCACATAAAATCATACTCACCTGCCATTAGCCCTTTACTTTCCCCTTGCTTGGTGCTAGACCTAAAATAAATACCACTTGCCCTTGAAATAATTGGAGGGGGTAAGTTGGAAAATGACTCCCGAACAAATAGCTCAAGCCCAAATTGATTGGAATGAGGCGTTAGGAAAGATTCCAGGCTATACTGCTTTGGTCAGATTCTTCCACTCAATACCATATGAAGAAATCATACACGGGTTTGTTGTTCTCTTGATCGTTCTTTTTGCTCTTTGGCTACTCCTTAGAGCATATTTTAAATTAATGAGGGCATGGTCACAGTCGAAACAAAAGTTTGTCTTTCTGGAAATCACCCCTCCCCAATCAACCGATATTCCATCTGTTACTACCACGGGCCTCTTTAATCTGATTGCCGGTTTGCTCAACAATTCCGACTGGTTGGATAGGCTGCTATTTCGTCATCCCACATATTCCTTTGAAATTGTTTCCGGTAAGGAATCGGGCATTCGTTATCTTGTTAGAGTACCGGAAGATGTTGCCGACGCTTTGGAGAAGAATTTGCGGACATATCTTCCAGGTAATGCCGTCAAAACAGTTAGCGACTATCTATCGGCCGATCTACCGAAATCCCAAAATGTCAAAGTCATTGAATTCAAGTTCGGTCGTCACTTTGCCTATCCGCTCAACGAGCAATCTGATCTCAACAAACATGACCCTTTGGCATATCTAACCTCAAGCATGACGCAATTAAAGAGCGGCAATATTTTAGCTTTGCAGGTTATTCTGGAACCGTTGAATTCCCTTGAGCTTTCATCGGTTAGGCGAGAAATCGCTCAAATCAAAGCATTAATCAGGAAAGATAAATTTGCCCACTGGCTACACGATTGGGGCTTTAGACGCCGGCTTCGTATTGTTAATGATTTAGCATTTTCTTTTTCACAGGAAACCACTTCGCTCATCTCTGAAGTGGTGACCGGCAAAGGAACAAAACCGCTCAAATCCGAACCTTTTAAAATTACTGCCACATCTGCAGATAAAGAGCTGGAAGAAATTGTTAAAACGAAATTAGAGCAACCCTTGTTTGCCGGAAGTATCCGGGCACTGCTTGTGATGGATAAAAGCGAGATGAAAACCAGAGAGCAAGGCTTTCGATCCTCCTTTATGAGCTTTGTTCATCCGGCTGGCCAATCATTGATTCCTAGACGAAGATTGTCTGCGGCAAAACTAGCTTGGAGACAATACAAGAATCGTCTACTAGGATCACCGTTAGTTTTATCATCTTCGGAAGTCGGCAGTCTGTACCATTTCCCTCAAACAACTAACAACATGATCGAAGATTTGGTTAGGACTAGAAGCCGTGAGTTGCCGGCACCATTGTCTTTGAAACAAAGCGATCAAAAGTTAGATGTAGTTATTGGTGTCAACAGATATGGTAACGAGGATATTCCAGTTGGCTTAACATTGGAGCAACGCCAAAAGCACATGTACGTTATCGGCAAGACCGGTATGGGTAAAACCACCATGCTTACCAACGCCATCTACCAGGATATGAAAAACGGTAAAGGCTTGGCCGTTTTTGACCCGCATGGCGATATGTTCCAGGAGCTCTTAAAGATCGTTCCAGAGAACAGAAAAGATGATGTCATAGTCTTTGATCCTTCTGATCGCGAGTGGCCGATCGGCCTCAATATTCTCTCGCCCGGTGTTAACTTCACCAATGAAGAAGATGAACAGGAATGGATCGCCAGTTCCGTTATTGCCGTCTTTGCCAAAATAACTGCCAAGGAGTATTGGGGCCCAAGAATGGAACACATCTTGCGAAATGCCACCCTGACCGCCCTCCAAACTGAAAATCCGAGCCTCTACACCTTGCAGCGGTTGCTGACTGATAAGCAGTACCAAAAAGAAGTTGCCGGAACACTCAAAGATCCGGTCTTGAAACAATTCTGGAAAAAGGAGTTTGCTCTTTTGGGCAAGATGCAGCTCTCGAGCGTGACAGCCCCACTGACCCAAAGATTGGGCAGTTTCATCACAACGAAGATGTCCCGCCATATTCTCTTACAAGAGAAAAGCACAATCAGCATCAGCCAGATTATGGATGAGGGCAAGATATTGCTCGTCAATCTTTCTAAGGGTGATCTGGGCGAAGATATGAGCTTTTTCTTCGGGGTGATACTGACCTCATTTATCTGGATGGCGGCTTATCAGCGAACGAAGATCCCAGAGAAAGACCGGCGTGATTTCTTCCTCTATGTTGATGAGTTTCAAAACTTTGCCACCCCGCGGTTCTCTGAAATTACCAGTGAGGGCCGAAAGTTCCATGTCTCACTCATTGCCTCGCACCAGAATGTGGCCCAAATTGAGGAGCAGAGTATCTTAAAGATTGTTGCCGGTAATTCCAGCAGTATCGTTTGCCTCAAAGCCGGACCGGATGATGAGAACTTTATCCTGCCCTTCATGGCGCCGGAAGTGAAGAAGGGAGATATTGTTAATCTGCCGCCCTATCATTTCTTCATGAAGACGACCAACGCAGTTAGTGAGGGTGCCTTTTCTGGTCAGACTTTGCCCCAGGAAGCCAAAGGTTCAGAGGAGATAAAAAATATGGTAGTGAGGTCGTCAAGAATCAACAACGCCACGCCGAGAGAGGATGTCGAGGAGTATCTGGAAAAGCTCTTTTCCGGCAGGTTTGCTGAGAAACAAACAGCTAAGAAAGCAGCAAGAAAATCAGTCAAGAAGGCAACTGACGCAGTCCTTAAGACGAAAGAAAAAACTTCCCACAAGGTGGCTGACAACTTCTTAAACTTGCCCTAGAGCGCTGGGGTAATAATCAAGCAAATATGTAGCTAATTGCTCGATAAACTCTGCACTTACCATTACATAAGAAATGGTATGGTGGGGGTAAGGCTAAAAAACAGTAATATGCGAATCGACCAACCAACCAAAACACTTCCTAAAATATCAAACAAACAAGAAGAAATACTTAAATTTATCTATCACTTCAGATTCCTAAACCGGATTCAGATACAAGCTCTCCTAAATCATAAAGACCCAAAAACTATAAATCTCTGGCTTAAAGACCTAAATGAAAAAGACTATCTCAACAGAATCTACTCAACTAAATTCGGTGAGAATACCAAGCCGGCAGTCTACTACATTGGTGTTAACGGTATTAAATATTTGAAGGCTATGGTTGATTGTCCCAAAGAGCACATTGCCAAGCTACATCGGGAAAAAGACCGTTCGGACGGCTTTTCTGCTAATTGCCAATTGCTAGCTGATATCTATCTTGAACTGAGAAACAAAGATGAAGGCAAAATTTCATACAAGGTAGTGACCAGCACAGGATTTTTACATCCTGGTTCTCCCTATCATTTTTTAAAGGATTCCCACGTTAGCCTTGTGATTGAACGGGCTCACACTACGAGCAAGAAGAAAAATTACTTTTTGCTGGAAATCATCAGCTCGTCCCTCCCCGGCTACTCAATCCGAAAAAGGATTAAGGATTATTTAGATTTTTATTATTCAAATGACTGGGAAGATAATGTTGGTAAAGATTTCCCAGCGATTATTTTGATTTGCGAGACGCTACCGCTGATGTTGTCAGTCAGGAAGATGGTTGCAAGGTTGCTCGAAGAATCCGATGATTTGGAAAATTTAAATATTGCTGTCACTTCAGCCAAGGATATACGTGAGCATGGTATCAAAAGTGAGCTTGCGGTATGATAAGAAAAACTAACTGAGGGAAATCATGAAGAGGGATTTAGATTCTGTCGATAAAAAAATAACCATTTTAATTAAAAGCACTCTGCTAATTATTTTGTTAATTATACTTATGGCAATTCTGAGTTTTGCTGGATACTGGGGTTGCTCTAAGGTAAAGACAACATGGGAGCAAAACGCCGCCAAGAAGCAGACAGAGGAGGCGGCTGTCAGGCAGGAGTCGATAAATACCGGTTTGTCGCAAGTAAAACATATCGGCGATACGGCTAATCTTGGCAATTTGCAACTAACATTACTTGAAAAGAAGTTGGTTGCAACACTTCCGTCAAATAATCAAACCGGATTATTAGAAAAGAAAGCACGGAACGTCGTTGGCTTGAGGTTCTCAATAAAAAATGTTTCAGACAAAGATCAGACTTTTTCCAGACAAATGGGTTGGCTTGCTACCGAAGATAATCCAGCACAAGCCGTTAATGTTTACCCATTCGCTGCCGAAGAATACATAAAGCAAACTGGAGATAATTATACTTTTGATACACGTGATTTATTGATTAAGCCGAATGATGAGAAGGAGTCTTGGATTGTCCTGGAAGTCGATACTGCATTGGCAAAACCGGTGTTTCTCTATCCGCCGACAGAACCTAATTCAAAGTGGGCTATTGGTAATTAGCTAACTTAGTTGGTCAAAAGCCACAAAAAAGCCCGGAAGCTCATCACTCCCAGGCCCAATAAAAGCCAAATTAGTATTCTTCAGCAAGCATTACCCTAATTCCTGATGTGTCTTTGCAAAATTAGCAAACTAAAACCTGCAATTCGGTTAAATAATTGCACCCAAAATTAATTTATGGCATTGTACTAATATAATTAAGACTAAAAGAATCTCCTAGAATCAGTGAGATAATTTGTTGGAACTGCATAAGGTAAATCTCCGGAACAGAACTTATTGATTACTAAAGTAAGCAGAATATTTATGGAAACTTTCACTAATCTCTTAAGGCTCAAGCTGAAGTTGTCGAGCTATATTTTAAGGTATGAAAAAAATAAAAGATTAAGAGGATTTAAGAAAAAACTAGCCCGAGAGGCAGCCGATCACAATTGGGGACTTTATTGCAATGTGAAATTGGATATTGCTCAGTATTTTGAGACCGAGCGCAACGACGCAAGAAGTGCGCTCGATCAATATATTGATTTACTCTACCTTGATATAAATGGACCAGTTAACAACCATTCGATCCAAGATAACCCGGAACTGCTAAGAGAATACCCGGATTTTGAACCCAAACGTAATTTTGTTGCTCCTGCCACGGCAGTCACAGTACGAAGAATATTGGAAAAGGAAGGTATTTCACAGTACGAATACAAAGCGCTTTTTTTGACAAGAGGCGAAATTCTTTATAAAACCCTAAAATTGCCTGTCGATCCTGAATCAGCATGGGACACGATGTCGGAGAACATAAAGAATGCCAGACTTTCTAAGGACAAAGATGTATACGGAAATCTTGAGGTTTCTCTATCCGATTGCGAAAATACACATATTTTAAAGTGGTGGACAAAATCGCATGACGAATTGATTAAAAGACAAATTGAGAAATACCAATGGTTTTGGCATGTGAATATTGCCGAAGAGATAATTAATATGACCCCCGAAATTTTTCCGGACAAGTGGCAGACTAAAGATCCTTTGTGTGCAAGCAGTAACTGGTACAATATACTAACAAATTTCTCCGTCTCACACGCAGAAAAGCTGAGATTCACCAAGGCAATCAGAAAACCGAAAATCAAGGAATGCGCACTATGCAAAAAAGACTTTGCTGAAGATTCTCTTTCTTTTTGGATAATCAAAAATCTAGGCATGGATCAGATCGATTTCTGTGGGTCTTGCTTGCAAAGCTCCGAGAGCACATATGATAATTCTTTTACCAAACAAGAAACGTTAACTTACATAAAAAAATTGTCCAGCATCTTACAACAAATTCCGCCACAAGATTTTGGAATCATGACCCCTTATTTCTCCGGCTTAAGCACTGAAAAAAGATTAGAGGTTTTTGAAATTGTTAAAAGACGGCCAACAGTCGAGAGAATAGAGGAATTATTTGGTTCATGGTTAAACGCTCTGATATGCGCGGGAATTTTAGAAAATGGGACACGAAGAACAGCAAGAGGAACACAATGCCTTGCCAAAGATGGACATGTTTGTCTTTCGTTGGGAGAAAAAATTATTGATGATCTCTTGTATTCCCTGGGAATCAGTCATGACAAAGAGCCTCACTATCCAGATTCAATGCTAAGAGCAGATTTTCTTGTAAATGGTGCCTTCATCGAATACTTTGGCCTAACTGGAAATGCTGGTTATGATGAAAAAACCAAGGCCAAGCAAGAGCTTTGTTTAAAGTATGGCATAAAATTAATATCGCTCTATCCAAAAGATTTAGTGAGCTCAAAAGAAATCGAATCTATTTTACAGGAACTAAGGTAATAGAAACGAAAAAGAGTTGACATAATTGGAGTACGGTAAAGAATAAACAACCACAAAAAAGCCCGGAAGCACATCGCCTCCAGGCCTTTTTGGTTTGCTGTATCCTAGTAGTCCTCAGCGAGCATAATTGTGATAATCCTCCTACACTTCAAACTCAACGGATCTTCCCAATAGGTCAATGACTGATCGTAGTAGTCTATCTTCCAAATGACGTTATCACCATACCAATCAAGCCTACCGTAGTCATGCTCGTGCCAAGGGTCGTTATCCTCATTGAACTTATCGTAATCCCTGACAGCTCTTAGTAACCCGCTGATATCCTTAACTGACTGGACCCCTCCAGCGAGCATCACTCCCAAGCCTGATAATCGAAACATATCGTTAATCATGGCGATCTTCTCGCACCTAATTCTATCCATCTTCACGTTCATGTATCCTCCCAAAATATAATTATTTCTCTTCTCTTAATGCTCTTTCAATCTCACCAACCCTAACACCCTCCTGGTACAAAAAATCAGCCTTATTCAAGGCCGATTGGTTACCCTCATACTCTTTTACCAATTTTTCATACTTCCGATCTTCTTCCAGTACGTCAAACACCGCTTCTTTTCTCGATTTCATAAACACCTCCAGTTAGCTAATAAATCCTAAACTAGCGAGTCGACCTCCCGCCAGTCCCAATTGGAGGCACTAGAACAAGAGGACGGCTCGGGTCAAGGTGGAGCACCCGACGAGATGAACGACCTTGAGGCGAGATGGCCTCTTGTTCTACCACAATGGGAAGACTGGCGGAGAATGGAATAAATAAGTCTTTGGTGTTTATTCAAATCGTGTATTATATAGGAGAATGAGTATATTTGCTTGGTAATTGATAAATTTAGATGGAGTTCTTATGCAAACGTTTTTTGATTCAATAAATAATCGAGACAAGGCTTTTCTGTTCTGGCTTGTTTTGATTTTTGTCTGGATACTAACCAAAAAAGAGATCCGTCAGTCTTTATGGGGTGCGATGAGATCACTAAAGAATTATAAAGTATTGCTCTCCCTCTGTGGGATGATTGCCTACGTAGCAATTATCCTATCACTACTTCATAAAATCCGGTTATGGGATATTTCGCTCCTTAAAGACACGATCGCCTGGTTCTTTTTCACCGGCTTAGCTTTACTTGTGAATTTTGAGAGCAATACAAAAAATTTTAGAGGGATAATCTTTAGCAGCGTTAAACTAACTATAGTACTAGAGTTCCTCTTGAATTTGTATGTGTTCAGTTTTGTCACTGAATTGGTATTATTGCCAGTGCTCTTTTTTATTACGGCGATGAGTGTTATCGCCGGTATGAAAAAGGAAACGATGATAGTCAATAAAATAGCTGAATTTATTTTGGGTGTAATCGGTATTTATGAGTTAACTTACGTTATATTCCAGATCATGAGGAATTTTGATCAGTTTGCGACTGTTTACAATCTTGGCTCGTTCATCTTGCTGCCAATTCTGACTACAACCATTTTACCCTTTATGTATTTCATTGCCTTATTTAGCGAATATGAAATGTTCTTTCTTCGGCTTGACCTTTGGATTCTTAAAGAAGGAAGAGAAATTTCTCGTTATCTTAAATGGCGAATTTTTCTTGCCTGCCACTTGAATCTTAGACGATTAAGAAGCTTTGTGAGTACAAGTATTGCTAAATTTAGGGATCTAAAAACTAAAGAAGATGTCGATCTGCTTATTAAAAAGTTCAATAACGACCAGATCTCTGGGCTAGAGACGACTGCAGCGCAACCACAACAATTAATGGTCAGCGCCGAGGATTTAATGAAAAAGCAAGAGGCTCTGAATAAGGCTGGACACGAAAATGAGCGGCTAAACAGAGAACATTTAGGCGAACTCGGTAAATTCTACGAACATCTAGCTCTTTACTCTGCGGGAGCGATTTCCTTAAGTATCACCTTTGTCGGGTATATTTTGTCAAATCATACCTCAGCACTTAATTATGAATTAATAAGCATAAAATCCATTTATCTCTTATTCGCCAGTTGGATTTCGTTTGGTCTCTCTTTTTCTTCATCACTTTTTGTCAAAAAATACAGCGCCTACTATACTAGCGCTTTTGGCATGACGAATTATACCAAGCACTACCTCGATTACTCACGAGCACAGCTTGCTTGCTTAACCAACAGTTCTGACCAGATCGTTCTGCAGCATGGCAGTCTGGCTGAAAATATTGCAACCGAGGAACACAATTATAAAATAATCGATAGTGCCCACTCCCACAATAGAGCCTTTGAGAGCAAGTATTACAAAAGAATGAAGCTACTAAAAAGGCTATCAGAAATTGGTGCATTCCTTGGAATTACTTTGATGATATTTTTTGCAATGGTGATAATTTGGACAGTAATTAACTCTCCGGTCCAATCAGTTAAGTAAGCTGGGATCTTCACATATTTGAACGCTTATTATTTTAATCCTGTCTTAGATAAACTTAATTTTTGCTGAGTTTTGGCTACCGAGTTAAAACTCAATACTTGGCTAAATTGACAATAAGTCCTTAACAAATTAATGCTTTAGCATATAATATAACCAATGGATGAAACAAGATTAGGACAAACAACTGAATTGGCTGAAACAACATCAGCCGATTTTGATAGTGATGCAAGACTAACTGAAATCTTAAGAGGTGATTGGCGAAGGAGACTTGAGACAGAAAGTTATGAAGAAGCAGCCGAATCGCTTGGTGAACTCCAAGCTCTCCGAGAGTGGAGACGAGAAACTCATCAGTCACAATTTTCTTCTTTTTATCAACTATTTGAATCAGCAAGCGCTTTGAACCGGAGCCATGCCGCTGGCCCTGAATTGGTAGAGCTCAGACAAACATTGGCGGATCGCCTAATTCAGCAGTCTCGTCATTTGCCGCCTCGAGTTTCTGATCTGTACCAGGCGTTCCTGGCGGAAGTTGATGGAAGCAGATACACCGCAGAATTCGAATCGACAGAAACAAAGATCCAAGAACTCAAAGAGTCGGGTGATCTCGATTTGTTGCTAGATGGGAATACTCCCTATGCAATCAAGGCAAATCGTATTAAGACCAGACTCGAGGGCGATTTGCGTGGCAGAGCCGCTCTTGATCGGCGAGATCGAGCGAAAGAGAAGATAGAGCAGGTACAAACACCAGATAGTCGTCCTCAAACTCCACCGGCAGCCAGGAATCAGAGTAAACCCGGGATGGATGAGATGGAACGGAGCAAGGAGGGCGAAACCCCACCGGCAATCTGGACCATTTCACCTGCCTATGGGGGATATTTTAAAGAACAATCATTTGATAGTTGGAATACCTCAACTAATACCTGGCATCAGAGCAGCTACCAAACAGAAGAACTGTCAGGCACTGATCTACAATATTTTGATCCGGACAGAGAAAAAATAGTGCTGCAGGCAACATTGCTACCCGGTCAACCGGTTCGATTGCCGGTACCATACACTTTCGATTTGGCCGAGACGCGACGGGATAGACCTCCGTATACTATCGCCAGAGACCAAAATGGCGACTACATCATTACACTCAGTAACACTGAGCACGGACCGACAACTGTTGAAATTCTGATGCAAGAGTCCTCTCCGTTCGAGCGCGGAAACTTAACCGGTAAAGAAGCACCAAAAGCCGGATTACGTTTTGAATTGCAGGCGCTTTCAACAGAGACACTGGAACGCCTCCGGGAAATTCACAAAACAAAAAAGGGAAACTTAGCCAAGGCAAGAGCCGTTGCCGGTTGGACAATGCGCCGCCTCAAATATTCGAATGACAGCTCGTTTAACCAAACCTATGATACTGATCCAAAAGGATATATTGCAGCAATTGACGAACACAGGCAAGCCGACTGCGATGTTGCCAACACCTACTTTGCCGGTCTTTGTTCTGCCTTGGGCATCCCGGTACGTCACGTTGTCGGCCATATGGTCAAAGGCAAAGACGATAAAGGTGACTCCCGAATTACCAGCGGTACCGGACATGCCTGGAGTGAAGTCTGGGATGATGCCAAGAACGAGTGGGTGCGAATAGATGCGACACCTGCCGGAGATCCACAGCTTGAAGATCAGGAAAAAAGCAAGGGGGAAGCACCTCCCGGCGACTACGGCGAGCAGGAAGCAGTCGGGCCGACGGATGAACAATTGGCGGAACTTGAAGAAAAATTAGCCAATCTTACAGAACAACTCAGTTACTCAAGCGAGGAGCGTGAATTGGCTGAAGCTGCAGGCGTCGAGCTTTCGGAAGCGCGTCAGATTGTTAAAGAGATAGCCGAAGCAGAAGATACCAGACTGCCTGGTGGAAAACGGGTCGTTGACTTATTATCCCAGCTCTTTTCACTGATCATTGAATCCAGAAGGGCGGCTACGCCTGATTATACCGGTCCCTTACGCAAGCGCGAAGGCGGTGAAGAGATCGATGATATTGTCGCCCACAAGATTGGAATCAGATCAGGCGAAACCGATCCCAGAAGCAGGCAACAACCATATGAGCGAGTTACTGTTGAACAAGTATTTGGCGGTTTCGATGTCTATATGATCGGTGACAAATCCGGTTCAATGGGCCAGACAGTCGACGGTGAAGCCAAGTGGCGCCTTCAGCGCCGGGCGCAATATCTGATCCTCTCGCCCCTCCACCGGATTGAGCAGAATTTGGAGCGAACGAGAACACAGATGGGCCAGCCCTTATCGCTTCGCTCTGAAACAATTTCTTTCAGAAATTCTGCTGAAATTGACGTCGATAAACCACTTTCTGATTCTTTTTCCCCGGCCGATAAGGTTAAAATCTGGCGCAGTTTGGGCAATCAAGGCGTCGGCAACGGTGACGTAGCAGCCCTGACTCATATTTATGAACAGATTAAGGCAGAGCGAGAAGCGATCGAACAACAAGGTGTGAAAGACGATCGGCTTCGCATTGTCATTGCCTGCTCAGATGGCGGACCAGACAGCGTCGCTGGTGTACACCAATTGGCTCAACAACTTGGCGAATTGAATGCAGTCGTTGTCGGCTTGGGTCTCACCGAAACCGCAGCCGCTGTTCCAGTCATTTTTAACACGCCGTACAGTCGAGGTGAAATGGTCAAAGATATCAATCATCTACCAGCAGTCGTTGCCAAACAAATCATTATAGAGGCAATTAAACTTTTTCCTGAAAAGAGTAAGCAATCAGCTGAACGGATCATTGAGGGAATTTTGGACAAATTTAAACAAATTGATTAAAATAAGGGGTATAAGATCAAAAATTTAATACCCCTTATTATGCTTTGAGTTTTTGACTATTATATCTTGTAATAAAGCAGTACGGGTATTGTCTTTGTTTGATATACGGCTGAACTATTAAGCATAGTTAAAAATTATGGAAACTAGAGAAGGACAATTTGGTGCCGGTGACCCAGAAGGTGCTGGTCTAGGCACTCCCGAGGTTGCGGCAGTCAAAAAAGAGAACACTTCGGAAAAAGACCGGCGGGCAAAATTAATTCGCCGCTACATTGATCAAAGAGTAATTGCTCTTGACCCTGATTTTGAAGAAGAGGACTTGAGCGAAAATTTTGCTGATCTCTCCGCTCGTGAGAAGGTAGACCTGCTTTACAACAAGCTGGTTGCTCGATATAAGGCATTAGAGGCAATTCGCCAGGAAGAGGCGAGCAATCCTGAAAGCAAACCTGAACCAATCGACCCATACTTGATTTCTGAAATCAAAACCCTCTGGTCTGACCAGGAAGTGGCTGATCTTTTTGTCTCCCGCTATGCCGAGGCCCGGATTGATGCTAAGCTTTATCGCCTCTCTGAGTTGGGCAGCCGTTGGCAAAGAGTCAACCAAACCATCACCAGGAAAGAAAGAGAATTTGAAGCATTAACGCAAAAACTTTTCTTGCGCCAAGTGGCACGTCCAGATCAACTTGCTGCAACTCGCGGCAAGGCTGAACGCCTAGCCAAAGATCTCATTCGTTTAAGAGAGGAACGAGAGCAAATTACAAAGCTTTATGACTTGCCCCCGATTCCGGAAAACGCCGATACTGCGGCCGCAATTCAATACGACAAACTTAGGGAATACAAAAGGCAGGCTGGCGAGGGATTCGTCTGGCTTGATTCAAGAACACAAATTCATCACCAAACCATTGCTGCCCTGCAAAACGGACGTTGGCCGGTTTTGGTTGGTGAGGCCGGTAGTGGAAAGTCTGAGCAGGCCGATGCCGCAGCCAGAGTTCTTACTGGTGAAGATCCAACTCACCTAGCTTGCGGCGAACGCACCAGCGAACGCGATATGATCTCTGATAAAGAAATTGATCCAGTGACCGGTGGGAGTTTCGATGCTTACGGACCGGTAATGCAGGCGGCAACCGGCTATGATGATTCTCGGCAAAGCGCACCATCTCACCATGGACGCATTGTCCGTTTCGATGAATCGGGCAGACTTGGTTCTCAGGGTTACGCCATCATCAAAGAGCTGCGGCAGAAAAGACCCGGTGATTTGTTATTTGGCAAACCAGTCCAGTCAGGTTTTGGATCAATTTGGACCACCAATCCGGTCGGTCCTCGTTATCCAGACCGGACAGATCCAGATCCGGCAATGCGCCGAGAACTTGCCTACATTGAGGTCGACTATCCTCCGATGACGGAATATAACCCCGAGCTCTATGAATTTATGCTTGCCAACCTAATGGATGAGAACGATCACATTGCAGTTGCTGGTAAGGAAGTTGCACCGGCTTACAGAAAAGTTGATTATCCTGCACAATTTAAGATGGGAGAATATGTTGCTGGTTTGAATAGTGACCGACGTATGACGCCTGCAGAAATTGAGGAGATAAACAAGGCAGACCCAAGGCTAGTCACTGCTTATGAGGAAGTTATCACCGACAGAACCTCGTCCGAGCACGGCACACTTTGGCGGCTCAGTTTTGCGATCCGGGCTCTTCAAGACGCTTTTAACTACGGCAATGCTCAAGAAATTCCTGACACCGCCTTGCGTTATGTTCAAGACCAGGATGGGACAAAAGTCGTCACAAGCGGTGGCGATCCACTAACATTAGCAACTTCGACTGTTACTCTAGGCGAGATCGCAAGTTGGATGAGAGGATTTGCTGAGCGCAAGATCAAGGATAATCCTGAGTTCCAAACCGATAACTTAACCGAATGGATCCAATTCAAGTTAGAAACCTACATCAAGCAAACCGATACCCAAGATCGCGAAAAAATTAGAGCTATTTTTGAATACTTCCATCTGTTTGATCCCTCGAATGTTTCTGCCGAGGCAAAGCCTTTAACCCCCAAGGAAATTGGCTATCTCTCACCCAGAGTGCCCCGTCCACTGATTCTCGCTGAACCTAAAAAAGAAGAAGCGCCTCAAGCAGTTTCACCGGAGCGACAACCGAGAGTTACCACAACGCCTGAACTTCACCAGGCAATCGAGCTAATGCTTGAGGACGGCAAGATGGTTTTTGTGCGACCCCAAAAATTGGTTTTTGAAAAGAGCGGCAAATCGACAAGTCTGTTCCCGAATAACCAATTTGATCTAAGCGGCGAAAAAGTCCGATTTAAGGGTTTTGTGGATGCGAGCGACCCAATAGCTGAACATCAAGGTAAGCTGGTAATCGAGATAATGGATGAACCTGGTTTGCATCGTTTAGTAACCGAAGATGAAATTAAAGAACAGGGTGAAAACTTCTGGCCCTTTGAAAAGTTAAGCCAAGAAGAAGTCGAGCGGCAATATAATAAACAAATAGAGGCTCTAAGAACCGCTAGAATCATCGAACAGCTCCGATCTGGGGCAGAGGGAATTATCGATATCAATGGTAGAGAGTGTCCGCTTCCAACCATGGAAACAGTCATGGCGCAATTGGCTGAAAAACAGGAAATCATTGCTCCAAAGATTGAGCAAGGCTTTAACAAGCTTTTGCTTGTACCATTCGGCAAATCCCTTGACCAACTAATCCAAGTAAGCAAACAGAGGATTCTTGAGCACAAGAGGCAGAACAAACTTCTGGGTACCGACGGTACCGCTCTTGATTTAGATACCTCCGAACCAATCTGGGTTTGGGACCAATATCCTAGTGCCGACAGGCAAGGCAAGATAGTTTATAATCCCACGGCTTACACCCAGAATAATCATGGCGGCCAAACCAAAGCCGAAATACTCGCCGATTCGAGCGTTACCCCTGGTTGGCAAATTCAGCTTGTTGAAGACATGCCGGATATCCCCAGAGCTAATAACGGTAAGAATATTTCTGGGCGCGCCCAGCCTGAAGCAGGTAAGACACCGAATGAGTATTTGAGAACTCAGCAGACAGAACCAGTATATACTAACGAGCAATTCTTTACCCCCGAATCATGGATCACCTACTTCATATCCCATTTAGAAGAAACTGACCAGGTTATCGATGATTACCAAGGCAGAGGTTCTGTGCGTTATCTTGGTGCAGCCTGGTTTCCTTCGGCCTCGTACGTGCCGTACGCCTATTGGAACCGTGGCAGTCGGCGGGCCAGCTTGAGCAGGTACGATCCGACGGTTCAGAGTGGGGACTGTGGCGTCGGTTCCGCGGTGAGAATATCTTGAACTTTGATCTTTATCTTTCCTTAAAATCTTTAACTTTAAGCTTTGGGGATTCCAAAGGGGTTTACCCCTTTGGCCTGTCGTCGAAATTTTTTTAGCGGCGAATAGCCACACGTCTCGGGACGGGCTGCCGTAATATGTGAACCCAGATAAGTGTACTCTTTTTTCATTGAAAAAGCGCTTGGGGTTAACAACAACACATAAACTCTCACGTTTGGGTCTGGCTTATTCGTACAAGCGGATGTAAAAAGCAAACCAATGCGCTGCTTGGGGCTTGCGAGCCTTGAGCAGATCAGGAAGA
>DAOOSE010000011.1:0-15732 GCA_035389625.1 bacterium | reverse complement strand
TTTCAGCATCTTCTGCAAAAAAGGCTGGTTAAACCATACAACCTTTATTGTACCTGTTGAATCAGCTACGAGTGCCTCGGTGACTGTAAACCCTCGGCGACGAGTCTTCTTGTTAGCAATCCCCACTATTGTGCCCTGGATCGTGATAGTATTTGGGGGTTGGCCTGCCTGCCGGCAAGGCAGGAATTTAGTATTTGGTAATTGTTTGGAAACTGGAAATTGATTATTGATAACTCCATTATCAATATTACCGATTTTGGTAATGGCAGTGTAGTCTTCATACCCTCTAGGGTAATAAAAAAGCACATCTTCAATGGTCTCAATTCCAAGGCGGCCAAGCTTCTCAGAGGTCTTGGGTCCAACACCGGATAAATACTTTATTTTAGTATCAAGTGGTAAAACCATTAAGCAAATAATACCACACCCACAAGACTTAAAAAGCCCCGAAGACAACTTGGGACTTTTTAAGATCAAAAAAAGAAGCCTTAAGCCTCTTTTTTGTCAGTCGAAGCAACATACACCGCAACCACTCCCACCACGATCTCAACCCAGGCGTGCCAAGCCGGAACGTCCGCCATGGTCCATGATGGAATTAGAGCAGCAATGCCCATGAGAACTAGTACTACGCCAATAATGGCAAGCAAAGTCTTGGACATGTTCCTCCATTATTAATTAATTTAATTATATTCTTTGTAAAATTCTGGTCAAGAGTTATTGGTCCCAGCATTAGAGAGAATACGATTTAAGAACATTAGAGAGTAGGAAGGCAACAGTGACGGGACCAATCCCCCCGGGCACTGGAGTAACAAACTTGGCTTTGGAATAAGCCCCGCTCTCGATATCACCTCTCATCTCTCCATTGGATTCACTCGTTCCGGCGTCGATCAAGACAGCTCCGTCTTTAATCATCGATGAATCGATCAGACCTGCTTTGCCAACACCTGAAATTACCAAGTCCGACATTTTTGTCAGTTTACTCAAGTTTGTAGTCTGGGAATCGGCTGCATAAAGAACACCCACCATACCATTCAAATAACGAACTAGCGGCTTGCCAACCAAAAAACCCTGACCGACCACAGTTACCTTTGAATTTGCGAGATTAATTCCAGAGTGATCAATTGCCCGCTCAATACCTAATATCACCGGCGGTATGAATTCAGAATCAAGGCCCAAGCAATAGCGCAACCCATCAACATCTTTCCCGGGTTTAATGGCTTCGATCATCTTGTCACGATTCAGATGATCTGGAAGAGGAATTTGAATCATCACTCCGTTAATTTCGGGGTCTTTATTCAGCCTCATAATTAGAGACAAGATTTCATCTTTGGAAGTATCTTTCTTATACTCAAAAACAGAAACTTCAATCCCGACTTGCTCACCAAACCGCTTTTTCAGCTCAACATAGCTCTTTGATACTGGATCATCGCCCACCAAAACAGCAGCCAAGACCGGCTTTATCTCTCTTTTCGCGATATCCACCTTGAGCTCTTTCAGCAAATTATCACGCTCTTTTTTTCCATCAAAAACAATTGGCATACCGTAATTATGCCACACTCAGAGCACAAATTCAACCAACTCAATTGTTCCTCCCCTTCTCAAGGGGAGGCGTAGGTGGGGTTATTACGTTCTTGCTATCCTGCTATCTCGCCTACATGCTAGCCAGCTGGACTCTTCGGTTCCTCCGCCGCTTCCAACTCAGTTCCCCTTCCCCGCTCTCCACCACTAGTCTCCTCAAGCTCCGTTCCTCTTCCCACGGGAGCCGAAACTGCTACCATTTCCGCTGGAGCATTTTACTTGCTTTTGTAGTCTGCAATTGCCTTTCGCAATCCCTCAGCAGATAGAATAGAACAATGGTACTTTTGCTTGGGCAAGATCCCCAAAGCTTTATTGATGTCATCTTTAGAAAGTTTCTCCGCTTCTTCGACGGTCATACCTTTTGCCATTTCAGCCATCATTGAGGAGGAGGCAATAGCCGCCGCACAGCCCAATGTCTTGAATTTCACATCCTCAATGTATTCCTCTGTTGTTTTGGCTTCGGTGTCTGGGCTTTGGGTTTTTGTTTTTATTCGAGTTCCAACTCGAATAAAAACATACATCACATCCCCACACTTCATATTCCCGACTTCTCCTACTCCATCAGCATCAGCAATCTCGCCGACGTTGCGCGGGTTGTAAAAGTGATCCAAAACTACTTTGCTATAACCTTCCATATTTTTCCCTTGTATATAATAATTCTTCCAAATAAGCCTTGTCTTAAAAAACCCAAAGCCCAGACCCCAAAGCCAAAATAAGTCGTAAAACAGAGATAAAAGTTAAAAAGTTTTGAATTTTAAAATTTGGGTTTATTTTTGTTTTGGAGTCTGGAGTCTTGGCTTTATTTGAACGGCGACATCTTGCGGAGCCGGTCAATAATTCCCGGCATCACTTCCAGCACCTTATCAATCTCCTCCTCGGTCGTATCACGGCTTAGTGAAAACCTGACTGATCCGTGAGCCCATTCGGGGACAACTCCCATTGCTGTTAGAACATGACTTGGGTTGAGTGACTTCGAGGAACAGGCCGAGCCGGTCGAGACAGCAATACCCAGAAAATCAAGGTTCATCAGAATTGCCTCGCCCTCCGCATTATAAAAACTAATGTTGGCTATGGCAGGGCTACTCTTGTCCCTACTACCATTTAATCGGCTATCAGGAATCTTAAAAAGCTTGTCGATTAATTTGTCCTTCAACTTCCTTATACTTTGCAACTTTGTAACTTTGTAACTTTGAACTTCTTCAATCGCTTTGGCCATTCCAGCAATCGAGGCCACATTTTCAGTTCCCGCTCGCACTCCCCACTCATGTGATCCACCGGTAATTTGCGGCTTAATCTTCAGACCTTGGCGAGCGTAGAGCGCTCCAATCCCCTTCGGCCCATGGAATTTGTGCGCAGTGAACGTAAGAAGATCAACGCCCAGTTTATTTACATTAAGGTCAAACCATTCAGCCGCCTGCACCGCATCAGTGTGGAAGTAGATGGTATTTCGTATTTTGTATTTCGTATTTTGGTTGTCATCCCGAGCGGAGTCGAGGGATCCTACTGTCGCGTTAGCGATAGAACGCTCTTCATTCAATTGAGCAAGCGCCTTTCCAATTTCTGCAATTGGCTGGACAGCACCGGTCTCATTATTCACATACACAACAGAGACAAGAACCGTATTGTCTTTGATTGCTTCGACAATCTTCTTGGCATCGACAACTCCATCAGCTTCAGGTTTAACGTAAGTAGCTTCAACAGCCCCCTCTTTTTCCAATTGCTCTATGGTATGCAGCACAGCATGATGCTCAATGGCAGTAGTAACTATATGCGGCTTATGGCTGATAGCTGATAGCTTGTGGCCTTTTGATTCCTTCTTGGCTATTTGCAATTTGCTATTAGCAATGATCCCCCTAATTGCCAGATTATCCGATTCAGATCCGCCCGAAGTAAAGACAACCTCTCTCTCATTACAACCAAGGAAATTAGCAATCGTTTTTCGACTAGCACTTAAAATATCCTTTGCCTCTGTACCAAAAGAGTGCAAAGAGGAAGCATTACCAAAAGTCTCGGCATTGATCTTACTCATTACCTTTATTACTTCGGGATCCACCTTGGTGGTGGCTGCATTGTCTAGGTAGATTCTATTGTTAAATTGTTGCATTGTTGAATTGTTAATAGCCATAGCTTCCTTGTCAGAATAGCAATTTAGCAATCGGACAATTAAGCAATTAAATTTTACTTAACCTTATTTGCCAGCTTTCGCAGGTCCGCAATACAAGCTTTACATTCAGATCCAGTAACAAGCTTCTCAAACTCATCTTTGGAAACCAAATAAGCCACCGTCTTGGAGTAGCGATTGACCTGATAAACCTCGCCCTCCTCCACCTCACGGATGGTACGCGAAATCTCGCTTTGTAGCTTGTTAGTTGAAATAGTTTTCAAAACGCGATCCTAATTACGAATAAACACCCGAATGATCCTAATCCCCCTGCTGTCATTTCGACCCCCCGATGCTTATCGGGGTCAGAGAAATCTCCCTCTGTTTATGTCCCTCTCCTTTTCAAGGAGAGGCTAGGTGAGGTTATTTGCACTCTTAACTCTCGCCTAACAACTTACGCCTTACTTAATTTGTTATATCAAATGTAATATTACACAGCCCAAACCATTCTGTCAAGTTTGATAAAAACACAGTTCTTGTTACTAATAGTTCTATTCGTCGTCTGTTGTCCGTTAGTCCGTCGTCCATTTGTGGAGGTTTAAACTTTAGTTTAAACCGAAGAATTTAACTGCCTTCTTTGTCGTGTCTCGCTCCACTTCCGCTACCGGCACCTTCTTGATATCGGCAATTTTCCTGGCGACTTCAACGACGTAGCTTGGCTCGTTTCGCTTGCCACGATAGGGCTCAGGCGCCAGATAAGGCGAATCTGTTTCAATCATAAACGAACCTAGCGGAATTTTTTGTATCACCTCGACTAAGTCAGGGTTCTTGTACGTGATATTCCCTGTGAAGGAAAGAGCATACCCCAGGTCAAGCAGCTTCTCAGCGAAGTCATAATTTCCCATGAAGCAGTGAACCACTGCCCGAAGCTGACCATGATAAGACTTAAGTATCGCCAAAATATCGGCATCCGCCTCTCTAGTGTGAACTATTGCCGGCAAATTGGTCTCAAGAGCCAGATCGAGCATCTGCTCGAAGCAAAAAATCTGCGCCTCCCGATTGGGGTAATGTGCGTATTTACTTGAGCGTTTTAGATAATAATAATCCAGTCCGATCTCTCCAATTGCCACCACCTTCTCGTGTCCAACGAGCGCAATCATGTTACTTTGCATTTCAATATTGAGATCATTGGCGCAATGAGGATGGAAGCCGACGGCAGCATAAATCTCTGGATATTTGCGAGCTAGGCCAAGGGATTGCTTGGAGGTATCATGATCTATACCGACATTGATCATTTTTCCAACACCTGCATCTCTTGCCCTTCCCAAAATAGACGGAACATCGCCTTTAAACTCGGGAAAATTCAAATGTGAGTGTGTGTCGATGAACATACGCAAGTTACAAAGTTAAAAGTACTAAGTACTAAGCAAAAACACTTTCTACTCAGAACTTGGAACTCTTTACTTCGATTTTCACTCGAAAATCGAATATATTATACACGCAACCACAACTGCAGCACAAACCAGATCCCGCTTTGCGTTCACTTTTTCACGGAAATAAAAGTATGAAAAAAGGTAAACGAAAAAAGGACCAAGAAGAAGTATTATTGTCGTCTCCATCACCCCAAGATCCTGAAAACCATAAAATTTCAGCACCATTTGTAAAACACCGAATGCAGACGAAAACAAAGTTAACCAAACAATTTTTGAGGGAAAATCAAATATGCGTGGCTTATAAAGATAGATAAAAACAGCTGCTATCACCGCAGTTCTGACCAGATATAGTGTAAACGGAGAAAAAATGTCCAGTAGATATTTGATCAATATTGATTCAAACGACATTAAAATCATGGCGAGAACAGTATGTTTTGCAGTCACACTCAGCCTTAAGTGATGTTGCCGCAAACGAGTCATGGCGAAAGCAATCGAAGCTATCAATCCGGCCACAAAGACAGAAAAATTGCGCTCTTCTGGTAAGAATATTCCTGCAAAAATTATCGTAGCAAGCGGGCTCAAGAGCATGATGAGCTCGAATTCGTGAAGATTTTCCTTCTGTATGCCCTGGTAATAATAAACATTCCATGAAATTGCTACGACGATCATCAAGAAAAAGGCAAAAATGTAAGGCAAGGTAAATTCTGCCAGCTTGAAACCAGGAAAAAGCGGCACAAATAATGCCGTAATTAAGGCAAGAAAGAGGAACAGGAGGGGAATGAATCGTCTCACCGGAGCACGATACACAGAAAGGGCTATCTTGTCGACAACTACCCCTCCGGCATACCCAACAGATGCTAAAATTGCAGTTAACATGGCCCTCCACTCGCTTTGCGAGCAATTTATCAATGATCAATTACCAATTATCATTTAATTTCTGAATTAATCAATTTTTAAATGGCAAAAATAAATGGTAAATGAAAAATGTTAAATAGAGAATTAGCTTTCCAGTCTCGGAAAAAGCGGCTCTGGCTCCAAAGTTTCAAGTTGCTTCTTCATCTTCCCGGCCGTTTCCGGCATGAAAGGTACCAACGACTCCGCAATCTCGACTATACCTGCAAAAACCTGGCTCAATACAGCCGCCGCTTCTTCATCCTTACCCTCTTTGGCAAGCACCCACGGCGCTTTCTCGTTAATTAGTTGGTTCAGGCTACCCGTAAACTCCATCACTTTCTCTAGTGCCCTTGAAAATTGCAAATTATTAATTTCACTTGATACTTGTTTTTGAAATTGAGTAATTGAAGATTGATTGATCCGCCAGCTGGCGGATGGAAATTGATAATTGGAAAATTCTTGAGCGCAGTATTTCTTTATCATCACCAATGTCCTCTGGAGCAAATTACCCAAAGTATTTGAGAGCTCTTCATCATATCTCTTTCTTATGCGCTCAAGTGATATGTCCCCATCCTCACCGAAGGGAAATTCACGCAACAAGGCGTAACGAACCGCATCAGCACCGAATTTATCAACTACATCGTTGGGGTCGATCACATTACCAAGAGTCTTGCTCATTTTCTGGCCGTTGATCGTAAAAAATCCGTGGGCAAAAACCTTCTTCGGCGCCTCCTCCCCTGCTGCAATCAGCATGGCGGGCCAAATCACAGCATGGAACCAAAGAATATCCTTTGCCATTAAATGAAGATCGGCCGGCCAGAGGCTAGTATTTCGTATTTCGTATTTCGTATTTTGGGATTGTTCTGTTTGTTGTTCGTTGTTTGGACGTCCGTCGTCCATTTGTGGGAAATATATCTTTCCCGCCGTCCAGTAATTAAGAAGTGCGTCGAACCAGACATAGATCGTCTGTTCCTGGTCCCCTGGGAAGGGAATGCCCCACTTTACATTCGCTCTGGAAACGCTGACATCTTCAAGGCCAAGCTTAATCTTGCTAATTATCTCGTTCTTTCGGCTCTCAGGCCCTATCTCAAACTCACCGTTCTCAATCTTTTTTATGAGTTGGTCGCCAAATTTTGACAGTAGAAAGAAATAATTCTCCTCAGTCTGCTCGACACAGTCGCGCTTGTGATCAGGACAAAGCTTGCCATCGATCAATTCTTCCGGTTTGTAATAGCGTTCACAAGAAATACAATAAAGTCCCGAGTAACTTCGCTTCTCGATATAGCCATTATCTTTCACTTTCTGCATAAACTCTTGAACCAGCTTCTCGTGCTCAGGATTGGTAGTGCGAAAAAACTCGGAGTACTCAATATTGAGCTTTTTCCAAGTCTCCTGAAATTTCGGCGCAAGCTCATCAACAAAATCCTTTGGCTCTTTACCAGCTTTACTCGCCGCTTCGGCTATCTTGGCTCCATGCTCATCAGTACCGGTCAGAAAAAAAACGTCCTCACCTTTGGTTTTGTGAAACCGCGCCAAAACATCTGCCGCAATGGTGGTGTAAGCATGACCGATATGCGGCACGTCGTTAACGTAATAAATGGGAGTTGTAATGTAATACTTTTTGCTCATTGATGTTAATCTTAGCACAAGCAGAACGAGTATGAAAGTGTGAGAGTGTGAAAGGAGTAAGTGTTAAGATAAGCTTGCAATTAGTCCTTGTAAAATCCTCGAAACCTCACTGGTTTTCCTGGTTAAATCATCAAAAGCCGATTTATCAATATACTTAAGATCAAGTGCTAGATAAAGCATCGACTTAACTTCAGCGGCAGAACCTTTTGCGATGTAGAGAAACTTGGAGAATTCCTTGTTGCCCTTCCTATCAAAACCCTCAGCCGAATTATTCATAATTGATACTGTTGCCCTTTGAATTTGATCTTTAAACGAGAAGTCTTTTAAGCATTTAAACTCAGCATATACTGCAACTGTTAATTCCCTTGCCTTCTGCCAAGTAATCAGGTCCTCAAACTTCTCAATTTTTGCCATCCTTCCTCCTTTTTACTTTCACACTTAGTACTCTCACACTTTCACACTATTTTAAGTATTTCACCATCTCAAGCTCATCACATTTGCAAGGATTTCCACAGACAACACACCAATAATTCTCAGGCCCCAATTTCTTCGAGTGCTCGTAAAGTTGCTTCTTGTGCAATGTAAGCGGTTCAAATCCGAGCGAACGAAAAACTTTTTCTGAGGCACCACCAGGGGAACTTTGCCAGACATGAACAGTTACGCATTTGGAGCCCCACTCCTTTAGATTTTTTAGAGCTCTCCTGATAAGTTTTTTACCAATTCCTTGGCCCTGAAACTCCGGATCAACAGCAAGCAATCCTATGTGTCCAATGTGCCCTTTTTCAACGTTTATCTTACTTAAAGTAAACTTACTCTCATCCCACTCTTCGAAGATTTTGCCTGGCCGCCGCATTTGTACCACACCAACAACTCTGCCTGCCGATTTAGCCACAAAAACCTCCCCCGAACTCAGATTCTGCAAAAACTCCACCGGCAATTCATTCCGCCAAATCGTTTTCTCTATAATTGCATGCGCCTGCTCGTAATCCTGCTGCAGAACAGGAAGGCAAATTTTTATAGGTTTACACATCAAGCTCCTGTTTCAACATCCACTGGTCCAACATAGAATAAACGCGAGAGATTAATGGGGTTAATTATCAATTTTGTTGTCAGCTCAACAGGTAGACATTATCGACAATATTATAGCCATTGAATGTCGTATCATCGGCAGACTTAAGTCTGATTTGGGCCGATCGCGGTTTAACTGCAGTGCTTAGGTGGCTATAAAGAATTGGTCGGTTCGTTGAAGATCCTCCAGAATGATTGTCGATCACAATCGCAGCCTTGCGACCAAGCTTATCAGCCCAGAGCTTAACTTGAGAAAAAAACTTATCACAAAAGTCAGAAACCTTGAGTGAGTTTATCACGTTTTCAATTGGATTTAATCCCCTCACCACCAGAAGCGGTGTACCATCTAGCGCCTGCGTTTCGATCAGCATACAAGCACCGGCAATTCGTTCAAATTTAGTGTTTCTGTTTTGCACCATAATTACGCTCGCAAAGTTTGGAAATTCTTTTGCGAAACTCTCCTGCGCTTTTCCGGCCCAACAAGCATCTGCGATATGCCCAGAAAATTCCATTAGGGGGCCTCGTGTCGGGATAAAATCAAGCGTTGTGGTACCAACAATTGCTTGATTTTGAGCTCTCAAATATTCTTCCTGCAAAGCTTTAACATCAACAATGCTCCCAAAAAGTTTTAGAGCACTTTTGCTTTTGAAATACTTATGCCAAACTTCTTTGTTGGTAATATGATCGACGAAATCCATAATCTTGGGAATGTCATCAACTGACGGTTCACTGATGTGAGAGAGCTCCTTTATCATGTTCACATTCTGGCGATTCCTGTGCAGAGCTATTAAAAACAGCAAAACTCTCAATTCTTCATCAATCCCTGGAACCGTAGCAAGAAGCTCAAAATTTTTCTCAAATCCTGCGACACTCCTCAGGTTAATTGCAGAAAGCTCAGCAATTCTTGATTCGATCATCGCCTTCCTTTTATCAGGATCTATTTTTGCATTAGGCTCGGGAGTACTCGCTTTTGTTCGTAATTGATCAATGAAGGCCGTGAGCTTTACGCCGGCACGATCCGCTAGAATTGACAGAGCATTTTTTTCTCCGGTGAGCGAGATAGCTTCTTGTATCGATGCGAGCAATGTGTTCCATCTCGATAGAAATGACTCTGAAAACCGAAAGGCCTTCTGTTCTTCTTTGTCCACTGTATCTATTCGAACACTACCGCTCTCATAATATTCTGGCGCTAAAGGAGCAATGTAACCGTTTTCCTTCAATCTAGCATGTTGATCAATTGTTCTGGAGAAGGTATTTAGATCATGATTTCCCCATTGACTGATATCAACCCTTAAATATGTTCTGAGATAAACCAAATAAAATGGTGCCAGACCGTGAGGGTTGAATTGCTCGCTTAAAACCTCGCCCCTTAGTTTTATCAATCTCTCTCTTATTTGAGAAATACCTGTTTTGCCACTTTTTGTTATTTCAAGGCTAGCCAAAAACTGACTATCAGTATCATTATTTAGGAGACGCTCAATTACATGGTAAGTATCAAGTGTCATCTTCTCACCCAGTAGCTCAAAAGTTGTTTCGAGCGCCTCATCTCTGACATTAAAAGCTCTGCTTATTTTAAATGCTAGCAAAACCTCTCCGTTCTCAATGCTCTTTCTAGTGCCCAACTTGACCGACGAACTGATAATTTCTTGGCTGAATTTCTCCTTATCGCTAAGTCTCTTTGCAGGCTCCAGGAAGCCACTGGACAACATCTCGCTAAATATGTAACTTGCCCGAGACTCTGGCTCTAAATCAAGGAATTCATTTAATCTCTTTAAATAGAATCCACCAAGCTCCGGGCTATTCAAGAGATAATTTCTTATCAAATCGATGATATCGCCAATTTTCTCAGGCTCCTTTGACAAGGCGAGCAAGACTGCGTCATCAAACGCAAAGTTAGAGTAATGGCCACTTTTGATATCATTAAGACCAATGGACTGGAGCAATTTATTGAAATAATCGGTAATATTATCCAAAAAGCTACCCTCCATAATCTCACTCATAGAGTCCTGGTTTTTTAACCTAAGCAATCGCTCGAGCGCATTTATAAACTCTGCTGGTATTTGCCTATTTTCCGAAGCAATATCAACCAGACGCGAAAAAAACCATCCCCTGTGATTAAACAAAAGATTTTCATAGGGATTAATTAGCTCAACTGAACAATTTTCTCCGTCCTGTGTGTGAATTGTTGCTGTGATAGAGTTTAGATCTGGACAAAAATTTGAAAAGTGATTTCTAATTTCCCTACACATTACAACACTACCAAAGTCGGCCATCTTCTTTAAAAGTCTGGATTGTTTAACTTTTTGATAATCGGAAATCGGACGATGCCCAAGATCCTGAAGCCCAGAAACAGTATCCTCAATCTCTTTTTTGTTATCACTAAAGAAAAGTGCGTCAGAGAGATCCTCCACGGAAACCGTATAATCGTCTGACACCTGAAGCGATTTCCTTATTAAGGCAACAAGATTGCTAATTTCGTTGATTTTCAACGATCTCTGGGCTAATTCCCCAAGGGTCTCGATATAAGAGTGAGAGCTAGAAAGAAAAACAAAATTTGGTATAACTTCTTTTATATTGGTCATGCAACCGACAAAGCTGGCAATGTCGCACTTAAGATTAGGAAGAGTCTCTGCAAGCAGAATGATATGACTCACAGCAAAGTTTGGTCGAATACCGCTATCTGCCAAAGAAGTGAGTAGTCCAAAAACAAGTTTGCGCTGGTCATATATTTTCATGAGAGCTCGGAAATTGCCAAAGCCAATGTTATCCTTGCTCGACCATTTATATAGTTCATATAAAAATTCTGGGAAATCATTTGGTGCTTCAAGATACTCCCGAAACTTAGTTAAATCAAAATGTTCCTTGGTTAGCTGCAAAGAAGCTTTCAATGCTTGGATTTTCTTTTGGTTAAGCAATCTATTCTTTATGTCTGGGTTGTTGCTTATCTCTGCTAATATAGGAAGGTAAGAAGAGACCAGCCAATAATCGTAGTTGTGCCGAAGCTCCAATGCCAACGATTTTGATCCTTCTTGACCAAGAATGGGCAGACATTCGAGAATATTCTTGGCTCCAGAATTCGGAGCAACCTCCCCCAGAAAGACTAATGATTCTTCTTTTAGTAACTGATTTTTTAATTCTGTATTGCTACATAAGCAAGCAAATTCGGAAGCTTCGTAAAGGCTAAAGCGAAAGCCGATCCTCTCCTTGAGAATCTTGTGCAGCTCTGTTGCCTCATTACTCATCAAGATTTTTTTTAGGGATTCATTGTTACATACACTGGCAAAAGATTGAATGGCGAATGAATAAGAATCAAAATCTATTTGGTAATTATCAACCAAGAAACGCGCCAGAGATAAACCGTCAGGAAGCCCTGCAAGATTCTTGTACGTTTCAACCTCACTCAACCAGAAGCTTCGAAAAAAACCTGCTGCGATTTTAGCTTCAGGTGTCGCTAAGAACTCCCTGATTCCCCGATTTTCAAATAGCTCCAATAACCTTCCGCGGCCGTCTTTATCATTCCCCGAAAGAAGATCTGCCGTCGAAAGAAGATATTTACCATTGCTTACCCCCTTTATGCTTTCAATAAATCCATCAAATTCCGGCGAAAGAATCGTATCTGTTACATTATGATCAATGATTGCCTTACAAAACCCTGTCACCGACCCACTGACCCCCCATCTTCGGAGACAATTAGCAATCGCTAAGAATTCTGGGTGCTTCTGTAATTCTCCTAGATGTTCAAGATCATATAGAGCAATCGGTTTCCCTGTTACAACGGCAGCTCGGCGAGTAAATTCTCTCAGCCTGGAATTGCTGTGTAGGGACCGGTACTCATCAGATTGCAGAACATGACTCAAGTTTTTCGAAAGGTCATCCAGATGGGAGTCTGAAAAATAACTATATCTAATAAAATCAAGTAATTTTCGTCGGTCAAAATCGATTCCTGATGTAATTACCCCCAAGAGAGGGTCAAGCAAATTCGAGTTCTTAATTCTGACAATCCTGGAAATCACTTCTTTCCGAAAAGAATCGGTTTCTGACGCATCAGAGAGGCTATAAATATAAGCCAACAGTTTCAAGCATCTTGAGTCTTCAATCAAGTCCAAATAGTCAGGAACTTCCCGTAAATCAAATTCATTTCCTAGTCTACCGAGAAGCTTATCAATTTGGTCGACTTTTTCGGGAGTGAGCCTTCCCAGTAATGATCCCGCTTCATTAAGCCAAGGAATGTTATCATGGAGGCTGAATCTGTCAGGGCGATTCTTTATTGCCTCTAGCCGTTCTAAAACGCGAAGAGAATTCTCTCTTGCTAAATATAAGATTAGGTTAAGATGGCTTGAGAGAAGTACATTTGATAAATCAAAGCCAAACGATCTAAGTCTTTCAAAAACTTCAATTGGATTAGATATTTTCTCAACAATTGTACTAATCGACTGAGAGTCATATTCGCTAAAACGGTAGTAGCAAAATCTGATCCTCTCCAAAGTCACCCTTTTGTCATGGTCGAGATCACCAAGTAAAACACCAGAATACCCCTGCTTATGATATTTATCCTTTTCCTGTTTATAGCTTTGGCTTGACACCTGAATTTGATCTAATTTTCCCTGAGAGGAATTTGCTTCCAGGTAGGCAATTAGTGATACCATCTTTTCTGGTTGCCTATAGCCCTGTTTACTTAGCAAAAAAGTCAAATATTTTCTTCTACATTTGGAGAGAAAGCTATTATTCGGCTCGATCATCGGCCAAACCATCATCCTTTCACGCTTAGGCGTTTCAACTGAGTCAATGTAGGTAAACTCGGTTTTGGCTTTCTGCAGTTTAATATAATCAAGCGCTTCAATGGTTGCTCTCCGCAAATTCTTAGCTGCTTGACGCTTGGCTTTTTGATCAGGACTTTCTTTATCTATCCCCTCAGGCTGCTCTTCCACAATAAAAAATTCCGGATCAACACCGATCTCTCTAAGTTCATCAATATCTAATTCCCCTTCAATTTCATTCATAATAACAGTATAACACAATTCGTTATGAATGGGATTACCGTTTTATCAGCTAATGGATACAGCTCGACGCGATCAGGTCCAAATCATTCCCTTTGCAACCATTCGCTTTTGAGAACTACACTAACCTCTCCCTTCAATGTATTTTTATCCAACTCAGAAATGATATGATCTGGTGTACCAAAATAATAGGTCTCAAACATTTTTGTCATCTCCCGACCAACAAAAACTTCGGTGTTTGAGCCGAAATAGGTCTTGATTTCCCCCAAAAGCTTCCCTAATCGATTAGCTGATTCATAGAGGATAATCGGGCAATCAAGGGCTGAAAGTTTCTTAAAAGTGGTCTGTCGTCCCTTCTTCTTAGGTAAAAATCCGGCAAAGTAGAACTCTTTTTCTATCATCCCAGATATCGATGCAATAGCGGCAACAGCACTCGGGCCAGGAACGGGAAGGATTGGTATTTTAACACCTCCATTGTCATCCTCGGACTTGATCTGGGATCCACTAATAGTAGATTTCTCGACTTCGCTCGAAATGACAATCATTTTGTTTTGGCTTTGAAACTCTGAACCTTGGTTTTCTTTTTGCTTTGGAGTCTGGGATTTGGGTTTTTCTAAGTCTCTAATTCTTCGAATTAGGGCCTGCCCTGGATCGCTAATTCCCGGTGTTCCTGCGTCAGTGACCAGAGCGATATCGTTGCCTTTTTTCAATAGATCAATAATGTGGTCGATTTTTGAGAGCTCGGAGTGTTGAAAATATGAAATCAACGGCTTTTTGATGTTTAAATGTTTCAGCAGGTTTCCCGTAACTCTAGTATCTTCACAGGCAACAAAATCAACGCTTTTGAGTGTCTCAATGGCTCGCAAAGTAATGTCCTGCAGGTTCCCTATTGGTGTGGCAACGACAAATAATGTACCGGTTTTTTGTCTAGAATTATTCATTTTGCATTGAGATTTGGACTTCTAAGAATTTGACTTCCAGTCTAGCAAAAACGAAAACATTTGTCAGCAGCACAATCTATTGACACGGTATCGTTTTGCAGTGATAAGATATCGTTATGCCAGACGAAAATTTCCAAAAACTTGGAGATAAAATAGATGCGCTCACAAAAGCAATGCAGGCAGGTTTTAATAATGTTGATAAACGGTTTGAGCAGGTTGATAAACGGTTTGAGCAGGTTGATAAACGGTTTGAGCAGGTTGAAAATAAGCTTTCGGGTTTTGATAGTCAGTTTGAATCAATACAAAAACAGCTTGCAAGGCACGAGGAAAAATTCGATAATCTGGCAACAACTCTTACAGACAGTCTAGACCAACTTAATGCTGAAATGGACGACAAATTTGAACAAAACAACAAAGTTCTCAAACAGCTAGATGGCCGCATCCAGAGTGTCGAGGTTCAGGTTTCCGGCATAAAGACTGGGATTCACGATGTGAAAGCTGATCTCTTTGATACAAACCAAACCCTAAACAAACACACGCACATCTTGGAGGGTCATTCCAGAAAACTCACCCGGATCAGTGAAGATGTCGAGATGCTAATCGGCGACGACATGAAATACGAAAGATCGATCAAAAAATTGAAGCAAGCCGCTCGACTGACCAAATAAGGTGTTAATTCTCATTACAAAAATCCGTCTCGCCATAAGGCGGACGGATTTTTGTTTCTATATCTGCCAAGAATAGCTTATGGTGTTGTTATTACTCCCTTCTCTGCAGAAAGGGACAAATCTTACCCTCATTCGAATAAGAACAAGGAGCAAACAACGTCATACAGAAGTAGCCATTCCAAGCAGATTGAAATCATTCGATAAACCAACCAATTCAACCTTGTCATTTTATACGCTGCAGCGATATTTTGACGTATGCGTGATTTATCATATTTAGCAATGAATTATTAAAAATTAATGGTTCAGGAGACCGCGCCAGCTTGTGACTGAGGCGGTCTCCCGGCTTGTCCCGCCCGGATGGGCGGCAGTGATGCCACATTTGAATACTCCTGTAGCCGGAGTGGCAGGGTACGCCCCTTGCCATAC
>DAOOSE010000010.1:0-16305 GCA_035389625.1 bacterium | reverse complement strand
CTCTTCTCCCACCGAAACCGAACCATCGCGCGCGAATAAATAGATCCGAAAGAATTGCAATCACGCTGACCAAGACAGCCACAATCATCATCAGTCTTATATCATAATTGCCAACGTGGCTCATTTCGTGAGCAATCACCCCTTCGAGTTCTGATTTGTCTAGTATTTCCAAAAGACCAGTCGTAACGGCCACAGAAGCATGTTCTGGATCCCGGCCGGTTGCAAAAGCATTGGGGGCAGGATCTGAAATAATATAAACTTTGGGCATCGGCAAGCCAGCTGTGATTGCAAGGTTTTCAACCGTATTCCAAAGTGTGGGATTGTCTTGCTTCTTTATCTCCTTCGCCCCTGTTGTCGCTAGTACAATCTTATCCCCGGAATAATAGCTAAGCATTGCCTGGACGAGAGCAATGGCGACGGCAATAAATAAGATTAAAGGCGAGTCATAAACGTATGAAAAAAGCCATCCCAAAGCAATAACAATTACAACAAAGAGAAGCATTAAGACAACGCTTCGGCGTTTATTAGAATCAACTTGTGTCCACAAATTCATAAGCAAAAAAGGATAACGAAATATTTTGATAACTAGCGAATATTACGACAAAATTCGCAATTCTTGATTAGTAATCCCCACAATTAGTTATCCGTATGAGTTATTTAACATATCGTCCGATTATTGGTAATGGACGCTCTTTGCCCGAAGCAATATTTATGATTCCTATAAGTATCGAAACTGAAATATAGAAAGCAAATAGGATTGGCAAAACAGGAAGGTAGAAGGTGACACCAAAAACGATCCATACTACCAAAAGAGCGATACCTTGCCTTACATGATAATCAACAAATTGGTTTTTACGCTTCAAAACTAGAGGAAGGATTACCAGCACATGAATATATGAAAGGGCAGCCAAAAGCTTGATCCAGACATACTTGTCTGCGGTAATAGCTTTTAAATTTGAGAGTTTTACTTTGTTAAGATCGGGTTTTCTAAGCTGAATTTTGGGAAAAGATAGCTTTTTAATCATTTTGTTCCTTATTTGCCATCCCAGACCTGATCGAGGATCCAGTTGCTAATAGTAGATCCCGTAACCCGAGGGGTAGCCTTTGGCTTCAAATACGGAAGGACACCAAGCGTGAGAATGGCAATACTTAAGTAATATTACTACTTACTAAAATCAACTTTTACCGGACCCTTGGCAGCCTCTTCGTCAAGCTCGAAAAGATCTCTTTTCTTGAATCCCAGCATATTAGCAAATATATTGGTTGGAAAAGTTTGAACAGCAATATTCATATCCCGGACATTAGCATTATAAAAACGTCGAGCTGCCTGAATTTTATCTTCGGTATCGGTCAAATCAGCTTGAAGCTTTGCAAAATTTTCATTCGCCTTAAGTTCCGGATAGGCTTCAGCCACGGCAAAGATCGATTTAAGTGCTCCTTCAAGCTGATTTTCCGCCTTTGACTTATCAGTAACGCTTTGAGCACCAAGCGCTTCTGCCCTTGCCTTTGTCACGTTTTCAAATGCTTCTGACTCATGTTTAGCATAACCCTTCACTGTCTCGACTAAGTTGGGAATCAGGTCGTATCGGCGACGCAACTGAACATCTATGTCACTCCAAGCTTCGTCCGTTCTTACATTTAAACGTATCAAGCGGTTGTACATTGCAATAACTGCAAGTACGATAACAACTATTACAATTAAGATAATCCAAGTAAGAGACATAAAACTCCTTAATTAATCGTATTGTGTATCATGTATAGCGTATCTCGTTGCTTCTGTTTTTTCATTAACCAAAATACGAAATACTATATACGAGATACTTATTATCTTTACAATACTACTGCCCAGTCACAATGTAAAGATTCTTTTCTCCTTCTTTCTTTCCTTCTGGGTCCTCTGAAACTTCAAGCTGGGCTCGCAAGGTAAAAGATTTCCCATCGGATGACTGGTAAATATAAGCATACCCTTCGGTAAACTTTTCTTCCTTAGGCAAAGATTGAATATATGTCGGAACCAAAGCCTTCTCCACTGCATTCTTGGCAGTCCCAAGATTTAGAGCGTTTTTTGAAATGATGTAATTCTTTTTAGCTGTTTTATACTTTGCAAGTGCGTCGGCAATTTGAGTAAGGTCAGCCCTTCTTTTCACATCTCTAGCAGCCTTCTCGTCAGTGATCGGGGCGGCAACTGTATCGGAAGACACCAGTAAATCGTCACTTGTAAAAATGTCATCGTCCGCAGGCATAGCAACTTCATTCAACGAGGACTTTTTGATCGAGATATTTAATGTAACTTGTGAAGCAGCAAGGCCGATTGGAACAATCTGAAGTTCCATTTTTCTAATCTGTTTCCTGGCAACCCCTATCCAAACAGATCCCGATATGGACTCTATCTCTCCCTCCTGAATTCCGAATTTTGCCAAGGCACTCCCGAGACTTGCACTTTTAATATCATATTTATAGGCTCTCTCTCCTTCTATCTTTTCATTACCAACACGTCTGCCGTCAATTTTAATATTCTCTTTGGGGTTAATGTCAAAGAAAACATTTACTATATCTTCCCCACCAAGAGAAGAAGGGGTGATCGGAATCCACTTTTCCAGACTTTTTTTCCCCGCAAAGGTGTAGTCCGGACTCTTTACCCACAGCTCTCCTTCTTTGGATTTAAGATTGATTTCACCGCGGGGCTCAAGCAACTGAAGCTTTGTTTCGCTCCCTAACCTGGTAAAATTCCCGGTTATGTCAGCAGTGATTGTACTCGCGAGAAAATCTGAATCCGGATCGCCGAATCCAGGAACCTCAGTATCAGTCGAAGCAGCTGATTCCGGAGCTAGAGTGGATAACTCTGTTGAATCTAAAGCTGGTGTTGAGCTTGCCGCCGTGGGTGGTGATGTAGTAGTGTCAGATGCTGATGCGTCTTCTGTCTCCTCAATGGTCGAATCAGTGAACGACTCACTGGGATCATTCCAATCTATCTCTGTTTCATCATCAACTGAAGCTAAAATAATTTTAAGAGCCGACACATCGAGAGTCTCGCTGCCAGAACCAGTAACCAGCGGAGCGATAAGCGGAGAATTAGTTGAACGGTCAACAATCATAGAAATTTTTCCGGTCACCTCCCAAGCATTTTCGTCGCTCATCGAAACAAAGCTTCTTCCGATCGCGCTCTGCGTATCTTCCGGTAATCCGCCCCAAAGCCTTTCCAGACCCACTTTGCCGTATATTTTTTCAGCACCAAAAGAAATCAAACCTCGCTCGTTTAAGAACACAACCAGTGAAAGCATTATCACTATCACGGCCAGAACACCGACGATCTTCTTGATAAGTCTCATCGCGTTGCGTCGGGTACCTTGCTTTGCAACATCTACCTGATTGTTGACATTATCACCCCGACCGCGAAAAAGTTTTTTCAGTAATGATGGTTTGATTGCCTCGTTCATACCCATTCCTACAGGAGGTTGAGTTTGAACAGGGGCACCTTGTCCTGATATTTGAGCAGGTGAAACAACATCCTTGCTAATCCCCGTTGTCTTACCGAGGATCTGTGGCGCTGCACTCGTAAGTGCATTAGCAGAAGGAAAAACTCCAGTACTAACAGCACCCCCCTGGCTTACCGGAGAAGAAAACGGGGGGGAAATCGGTGCCACCTGATTTGGAATTTGGCTAGGATTAACAACTTGTGGCGCAGGCGTTGCAACCTGCATCGGCACGGTGGTGACTGGGGGAATAGCAGAGATGACAGGGGCAGCAACGGGAAAAGGTTGAACCGGTGGTGCAACTTGGTTAGCAACAAATACCTGGCTGTTTGGTGTATTGGCTTTCCCCACTGGTGCCGCCGGAGGCTGGGCAACTTGTCCCCCAGAATTTACTAATTGAGCAGGGGAACCACTATTAATGGCCGCCTCCGGAGGAAGAGCAAATTGTCTAATATCGTTTGCTATTGTTGTACCATTAAAAGCACCCTGAGGAATTGGGGCAGATGGTGCCTGATTCTGGGGTTGCGGTAAATCCTCTTCCCACGGGCTGAGTGTTTTATTTGATTGTTGAACATTACTGGTAGCCGCAGCCGCTTGATTAGACGACGGCTGATTCGTAATTGGCTCTCCGGCCATTTTCCCTCCTCACGGTATTTGTTTTTGTTAGTAGAAGCTTGTTTTAAGCCTAGAATTCTTATTTTAGTAGTTCTATCGCTTTATTTAATTGTACATCATCTTTTGAATTTTCTGGGGATTCAACGACCACATCAGGAGTAATTCCCTCGCCGTTGATTACGCGACCTTTTGGTGTAAGCCATGCCGCTACTGTAATCTTGACAGCAGAGTCATCGCTTAGTTCAGATAATTCCTGGACACTACCCTTACCAAAAGTCTTTTCACCAACAATCTTTCCAACACCCCTGTCCTGAATTGCACCAGCAAAGATTTCAGAAGCCGAAGCTGAGCCCTGGTTGACAAGAACAACCAATGGAATCTTTTGTAGTTTTGCCTTTCGTGTAGTTTTGTATTCCTTCGTGTCCCCGCTTCTGTCTTTTTCGCTTACAACCACTCCCCCATCCAGGAAATAGCTTGCAAGATCAATAGAGGTTTCAAGATAACCACCCGGATCATTTCTTAGATCAACGATAATGCCATCAGGCTTAGATTTTGCTGCCTGATCGGCAAACTCCTCAAAAAGATTGCTTGTGTCATCCCCGAATTGTCTCACTTTTACTATTGCAATCTTTTTGCCATTCTCTGTTTTACTCTCCCACTCTACACTTTTCACAACAATTTTTTCCCGAGTAATTGAAAGTGGGATTGGTTCTTCCTTTCCCTCGCGAATTACCTTCAGAGCAACCTGGGTACCCTTCACTCCCCTAATCCTATCGATTGTCTCATTAAAACCAATGGTGTCAGTCTTGACGCCATCCACTTCGACAATAATATCCCCCGCCCTTAAACCCGCTTTCTCAGCCGGGCTATTTGAAAGTGGCGCGACGACAGTGGGATAATTATTTTTTATAACAATTTCAACGCCTATGCCATCAAATTCCCCTTGAATGTCTTCCTTGAATCTCTTATTATCCTCCGGCGTAAAAAATACTGTATAGGGGTCATTGGTCGCTCCGAGCATTCCGGAAATTGCACCATACATCATTTTTTGATTGTCGGGGGGACTTACTGATTTCTGTCTGAGTTTATTCCAAGCCTCCCAAAAAAGCGAGAAATCAACGTCGCTAGGTTTGCCTTTATCGGAATTTGTAACACCAGAAGGAGCTACCCCAAGGAGTGTACCGCTTTGACCATATTGATACCCCAGCCAAAAAACGATAAAAAGGAAAAGTAAGGACAAAACAAAAAAAGCACCCTTCAGCCGCATTTTCTTTGTATTGCCTTTGTTCGCTTCTCTTGTTTCCATCATATTCAGTTTAGATTAAAGCATTGGTAAGAGCAAGTAATAATTTTACTTTTTACTCACAATTTTCATTGATATTACATCACTCAGACTATAGCTACTGTCACGCCAATATGGATCGTGGATTAAGTATTTTCCATTCGCAATCCCGCTGATTACGATGAAGTGATTTGACCCATCAGAATTATAGACCGGACCAGATACCTTTACACTGACAATTACCGGCCTGTTGTTTTCAAGCTCGTTGTTTATAACATTCCAATTCTTTGGCTGGGAAGCGCTTACGCTGATTCCTGGCGAATTATCGAACCACAACCAGCCACCTTCATAAGTGAAGGCTGACTTATTTTCAATATCTGCCGGAGTATTGTTGTACCCATAGTAAGTCGAAACCATTGCAAAAGAAGTGACCAGACACCCAACCTCACCTATCGTCAGTCGTGACGGAGCCAAATATGTCCCACTCCACTGTGGGTCACGCTGGCTATAGTACCAGCCCCAGTTCGAATCCTGCACCAATCCATCTCCCTTTGGGGATCCCTTACTGCTACTATAGATAGCTGCGATAATCTTACGGATTTCCTGAGCTTTCGTCTCCGCCGCTGCAGCCTGAGCACTGAGATCATCGACTGCATCCTTCGCATTTCCAAGCAATCTATTCTTGGTCTGCTTCTTGGATTCCAAATACGATTTTTGGTTGGCCTGAGTTTGTCGATTATTTGCCAGATCAAGTAGACGGTTTTCCTGGTCTTTCTTGTTGTTATTCAATCCGACCTTTAGTGACTCGATTTTATCAACTGTATCCCGAATCTGTTGCCGCACTGAATCATAATATTGTTGCTTAGTTATTGCATCCGAAAAAGTCTCAGATCCGACAAGAGCTTCAAAAAATCCGCTTTCTCCCTCCATGTACCACGAGGAAACAATCTTGCTCATCCTCTCGTTTTCTACCCTGATCTCTTCCTCTCTATCTTTGATTTGTGCAGCTAACGATTCAATTGTTTTTTCTGTGTCCCTTATCTGTGTTTCAGTTAATGAAAGAGCACGCTCAGTAGTGCTAATATCGTTAGAAACCGCGGTGATCTGGCGCTGTATCTCTTCAGCTTCTTTTTGCTTCTGAGCAGCTTCCTGTTTCTTTTTTTCCGCCTGTGCTGCATAGTAGCTTTGCTGCTTGTTCAGATCGGTAATGCTTTGCTGTGCCTCAATGGTAAGGGGCGAAAAAGTTAAAAAAGCAAGGATTTCCAAGGTAGTCAGTTTTTGAAAAAACTTCTTCATTTGCTATGTCCTTAGATACTTCTTAACGGCGAAAACGGAGCAAATGGTACCTAGCAGAAGACCAACCACTAGCTGGATTACCAGCAACAAGCCAAAGCTTAGTCCTTCTGACATAGAATTGGCATAAGCGGCTCCTAAATACCTTTCGGCCGGCGGTAGGGAAAAATTAAATGCCAAGAACAAGACAATGGCTGAGGTGAACGCCGCCAATATTCCATAGCTTGCACCCTCCAGAAAAAATGGCCCCTGTACATACCAATCAGACGCTCCCACCAGCTTCATTATTTCAATTTCCTCGCTTCGGGCATAGATAGTGAGTCTGATCGTGTTGTAAATAATCAAGATGGAGATCAAGACAAAAATCGAAGAAAGAACCCAGCCAAGATATCGCACGAAGGAAGTAATCTTCACGAGCCTCTCAACAAGATCTTTATTCTTTCGATAGCTAATATCTTTTATCAACGGCTTGTAATCATCCTTGCTGACAAAACCATAAATTGATTCAAGGTTTTCAGGCTGACTTGATTTTATCTCGATACTTCTAGGCAGCGGGTTGTTTGCCTCTGATATAACATCCCTGATACGATCATTATCCTTGTTTTGCTCTCTCCATCTTTCAAGTGCTTTTTCCTTTGATATATATTGCACGTCCCTGACGTCGCTCCTGGCATAAAGAGAATTTTGAATATTAAATATTTGATCCTTTGAGACAGTGTCGTTAAAGTAAACAATTATATCCACCTTGCTTTTCAAGGATACTGATGTGCGATTGATAAAAATAAGCAGACCTGCAAAAAATGTAATGCTAAACAAAGTCAGCACCATAATAAGAGTAGCTGCCAATGACAACCAACGGTTACGCCAAAGAGAGAGGACGGAGGTTTTGAAAATTCGGTATATTGTGGTTAAAAACATGGCTTAACAATTCTCTAATTACTAATTAATAATTTCTAATCAAGCCCCAATTTACAATTATTAAACAACCAATCAAATTCTGTTTTAGGAATTAGAAATTCTTAATTCGAAATTATCTAGGCTTTGCCTAGAGTAGGTATTTTCCTTTCTCCTGATCAGATACTACCTTGCCGTCCCTCATGGTGATAACACGGCGCTGCAAGGCATCAACAACTTCTCTGTCATGAGTCGCCAAGAGAACTATTGTTCCCTGCCTGTTGATTTTGAATAGCAATTCAATAATCTCCCATGTGGAGACAGGATCAAGGTTTCCTGTTGGTTCATCAGCAATAAGAAGTTTGGGACTATGAATAAGCGCACGGGCAATCGAAACGCGCTGCTTTTCTCCGCCTGAAAGTTCTTCTGTTAACGCGCGAGTACGGTGGGCCAATCCGACAAGCTCGATGATTTTCGGCACTTTCGAAGTGATCTCATCGTTGGGAGCATCTGAAACTTCAAGAGCAAAAGCAATGTTCTCGTATACCGTTTTCTTGGGCAATAATTTAAAGTCTTGAAAAATAACACCGACTTTCCGTCTAAAATAGGGCAACTCCTTTTTCTTCAGCTTTGCGATGTTTCGACCGGCAACCAATACATGGCCATCGGTCGGTCTTTCTTCGGCGATCAAGAGACGAATTAGCGTCGATTTCCCTGCTCCAGATGGTCCAACCAATGAAATGAATTCTCCCATGTGGATGTTGAAGCTCACTTCATCTATCGCTTTGATATTACCGGCATAAACCTTAGATACCTTCTGAAACTCAATTACCACCTCATCGGAAGGAGATCCGGTCGAAGCTTCGGCTTTTGTTTTTTCTTTTTGTTTTAATCCAATATCCATATATCTAGTTACAAAGTTAAAAGTACTAAGTTACAAAGAAAAGATTCCTTCACTTTTTAACTTGGCACTTTGTAACTTTCAACTCTACCATTTTATAACATTGCCACACTCAAATCCATACCACTCATCTCTTCCGGCTTGTCAACTCCCAAATTCGCAAGTATGGATGGAGCAATATCTGCCAACACCCCGATAGGGGTAGCAGCTGCATACTGAAAATAGTCTTCGTTTGAAAATATCGCAGCAGCTTCGAACGGACGCTTAATAAAGTCGAGGTAGACAAAGGGAACTGGGTTTGAAGTATGTTCAGTGTTCGGTTTTCCTGTGGATTCATCTTTCATCACTTCGCAATTACCATGATCGGCAGTAATAAAAACTTTATATCCGGCTTTTGAGGCAGCAGGAAGAACCTCGCCCAGACAGCCATCAACTATCTCGCAAGCCTCAATGGCCGCCTTAAGCACTCCCGTGTGTCCAACCATATCACCGTTAGCATAATTCACTACAATAAAATCCGTATTCTTGGCAATTCCTTCCAGGACAATTTTTGTTACCTCCTCGGCCGACATTCCCGGCAGCTGGTCATACGTTGGGACCTTTTTTGAGGGGATAATAGTGTCAACTTCTTTCTTGGGCGAGGTTTCTTTACCTCCTCGAAAGAAATACGTAACGTGAGCAAATTTCTCCGTTTCGGCCGTGTGCAATTGATTCATGCTCACGGCAGACACAATCTCTGAGACAGTGTTTTCAAGATTGACCGGAGAGAAAATAACGGGAGAAATCTGTTCGCGATAATACTGTGTCATGGAGGCTACGAAAACACCGGGGTTACCTTCTTTAAACTTTTCAAACAAGGAAAGCATCTGGCGCATTCTATCGCTTCGATGGTTGAAAAAAAGAATTGCATCTTTCTCTCCGAAAGGAGCACCCTCGCCCAACACCACCGGCTCCAAAAATTCATCTGTCTTTTTTGCTTTGTAGCTGGCCTCAAAGGCTTCCTTGGCCGAATCAGCATGACCGCCCACACCTTTAATCATAACATCAAAAGCCTTTTTCTCGCGATCCCAGTTTTTATCGCGATCCATTGCGAAATAGCGCCCAACTATAGTAGCAATTTTCCCAACCTTTGCCATCGCAAACGTTTTCTCGAGAGTAGCGGCGTATCCCGCTCCCCCTTCGGGATCAGAGTCTCGTCCGTCAGAGATAAAGTGAACAGCAATGCTTTTGACACCATTCTCTGCTGCCAGCCTAATAATTTCCTGCAAGTGCCTGATGTGTGAGTGGACACCCCCGTCAGATACCAATCCGACCAATTGCAGCGTAGAACCATTTTTCTTGACATGATCAAAAACTGTAATCATGTTTTTGTTGCTAGCAAATTGACCCGACTCAATAGCCTGGTCGATCCTGGGAAGATTTTCCCAGACAACTCTGCCTGATCCAATATTTAAGTGTCCGACCTCAGAATTTCCAGGCTCACCGGTACTCAAACCAACCTCCAGCCCAGCCGCAGAAAGAGATGTCTTGGGATAGGTTGCATAGACAGAGTCAAGAACCGGTGTCTTTGCAAGCAAGGGAGCGTTTCCATTCTCAGACGCATTCAGCCCCCAGCCATCAAGAATAATTAGTAATACTTTGTTGTCCGCCATTGTTCCTTATCTTGTAATTTGTATCGCAACTATTATAGCAAGAAAGAGAAATACCACAAACCCGGAAATCCGGCTTTAGCTCCCTTTCCTTTCGTTCAATAATTATTTATAGTAGGAAAAGAGCAAAAAATAACAAAAGTTTGCAATGAATGAGCAGGATGAAGGGAAACGACTTGCAACAACAGGATGGCAATCTTGGAGCACAAAAACTCGGCGGTTCAAACTTTTCAATCACCGGGACTTTCCAAGAAAAAATCCTTCGACTAGGTTATTTCCAAAAGAGAACATCGAGACAATTCCTCCTGTCACCGGATGGTGCTCCTGGTATGCTTTTTATCACCGAATAGATGAGGCAAAAATATTAGAGCAGACAAAATACCTGGAGGATCATCGCTCATCAGTTCCACTAGAATACATTTTAATTGATGACGGATGGACTACCTGGGGTGACTGGCAAAATTCAAACCAGGAACGCTTTCCAAGCGGCTTAGACGGGTTAGCAGCAAAGATAAGCTCTCACGGATTAAAATCCGGCATCTGGCTGGCACCTTTTTTGGTCGATCCTAAATCTAACCTTTTCAAGGAACATCGCGACTGGCTGGTGCATCGAAGCAACTTTCTAGTTGAGGGATTCAAAATCTTCAATCCGATCATCGACCGTTTTATGCCTTACAGAAGATACATACTAAATATAAAAAACAAGGATGCCCGACGCTATCTCATAGAAAGTATTAAAAAACTGGCTGACCAAGGATTCACACTGATCAAGCTGGACTTTCTCTATGCTCTGCACTTCGACCCCCATCTGAGCATGGAGGAAGCCGACCAGGAGTTACGATCTTTTCTGCTTGAAGTCAAGAGAAGGCTTCCCGGCATTCACCTTGTAGCTTGTGGCTCTCCTCTTATACCTGCTGCTGGAGCAGTCCATTCCATGAGGGTTGGCCCAGATAATATCGCACCCAATATCGATGGCTGGCCAATTATCTCCAAAATCTACAACACACACAAAATCAAAAAGTCGATTCGATCGATCAGAGCACGAATGTTTACCAAAACTTACTGGAATATCGATCCCGATGTTTTCGTCTGCCGTCCTTCTCTGGGCTTAAGCAAAAAAACAATAATGAACCTTCAACAAGTGATCAAAGATTCCAAAGGAAATATTTTTCTTGGCGATGACTTGACCAAGCTTTCTCAGGAAAGAATTAAGGAATTTATCGAACCGTTATTTCGATAACAAACTTATTGCACTTTGACCTCAGTGGCTTTTGCCATAATTTTTTTGTTATGCCGGTCTATCGTCTCTTCCAGCTCGTCGAGCAAGGCTTCAAAGAGATTTAGTAAGGTCTTGTTACAAGATACATGAGGGAAGGCATAATCATAAGACTCTTGTTTGGTACAAGCCTTGCCCCATTCAATCTTTTTTGAAATAGAATATTGCAAGGTATAGCAAATCTTATCGAGGGCTTTTGCAATCTTGGCTTCAATCGTTTTTCCTGCATCGTACTCTTGCCATAAACTCAAAAACTTTTTAGACAGATCAGGGGGCAACAGCGAAAATAATTTCTTTGCTGCCTTGACCTCTCGCTCTTGTTTAAGCTTTTTCTTCTCCTTGTCATAAGCCCAGTCATCCTTGGTGTAAACCTCAACAAGATCGTGAACCATGATCATCTTATAGGTCTTGAGCTGGTCAAATTCTATTTCGAGTTCCTCTTCGAGCGATAGCAGTAAAAGTGCCAGATACCAGGAGTGCTCGGCGTCGTTTTCACGCCGAACTCTATCGGAGAGATAGGGAATCCGCTCAATTAGCTTCAATTGCTCTGCCTCTTTCAGGAAAGCGATAATACTTTTTAATCGGTCCTGGCTCATCTTATTCCTTCCCGTGTTGATCGCGACCAAGCGCCTCTCAAGCTGCTCAGGTTGCACTGTCTCGCATACAATCATATCAGTCGGATCACGATTGACTTGGTCCCAGGCACCGCAACAGTTCATCAAACAATAGTTTTCATTGCTTTTGGGCAACCTACTTACTATCCCTACCAAAGCCTTGGATAGCGTTTAGAATTTCTACCGGTATAGCAAACACAACCGTGTTTGATTGATCAGAACTCATCTCATTTATGCTGTTTAGCGTCCTTAAATGAAGTGCACCGGGGGATTCGGCCAGTGTCCGAGCAGCTTTTGCAAGATTTTCGGCAGCCGCTCGCTCACCCTCAGCTTTGATGATGACAGCACGACGCTCTCTCTCAGCTTCAGCCTGTTTAGCAATTACCCGCTTCATCTCCTCCGGCAATGATATATCTTTCAGCTCAACATTATCAACCTTGATTCCCCAAGGATCAGTTGCTTTGTCAATGATTTCACGAATTCTCTCAGAAATTGCATTTCTCTCAGACAATAACTCATCCAGTGTCACCTCCCCGACAACATTGCGCATTGTCGTCTGAGCCAATTGTGAAACGGCAAAATAAAAATTTTGAACTTCAAGAAATGCCTTTTCAACTGAATCTACCTTGTAGTAAATTACTGCATTAATCTTTGTCGAAATATTATCCTTAGTTATGGCTTCTTGATCTGGAACATCAACTGCACGCACTCTGGTGTCTACCTTGTGCAGAGATTGGATAATCGGCCAAACAATCCGCCAACCAGGCTGTGCAGTGCCGGCAAATTTCCCAAATTGAAATCTAACCCCTCGCTCATACTGATTCACCTGGCGCAATGAGATCACGACTAAAAATAATAAGACACCAATTATTATCCAGGCCATCAAGCTCCTTCTTTGAATAAAAACTAACTTTAAAAAAATTATCTTTTTCTTGGCACAAGAAAGAATACGCCAACAATAATTAAAATTAAAGGCCAAAGATTATAAGAAATTGAATTCAGAGCCAAGAATAAAACTCCAATCAATGACAAAATATTTGCTGGAACAAGAATGCCTTTCTCTTTTCTGCCGCTTGCGAGATAAAAAACATAGAAAGATATGCCTACAATGAGTGGAAACAGCGGCCAGAGAGTTGACAGCTTTTCCCAGGAAGTGGCGCTCAGATAATAGAAAAATACCGCGATCAAAGTGGTAATGGTGCCAGGGATGAGAATTCCAGCATTTTTCTCTTTTCTGCCTGAAACCAAGTAAAAGGCCCAAAATGCAAGCCCGGGAGCAAGTATAAAAGTCGGCCAAAGCTTACCAAAGTCAACTCCAAGTCGAGGCAATAAAAATAATATTCCTAGAATTATTAGTATCACCCCGGGAATTACTCCACCGGCTCTGACATCATCGCTCTGCGACTTCTCTGTCTTCTCCTCTTCCATATGACCTCCGATAAATTAATCATCCTTGCGCCACTGTATTTTTGGCTTCTCATCGCTCTGAGAGTCATCCGCCTTCAACCTCCGAATGGAGACAGAACGTATTTCCGAAATTTCAACTTTCTGCCCTCCCTCAAGCACTATGTGACCACTTCCATGATCATGGAATTTACCTTCGATGATACCACCGTTCTTTAAGATTATATAGAGAGGCGTCCCTCTTTTGTAGTGAGTGTGCATTCCCATCAATCTGGTTCCCGTGACTAAATGAATCGTTACTTGCGGAATAAGTTCACGATCGAACGTTCATTCCGCAAGTAATTTAAACCTTGGTCTCGTTTTCCCATCGATTTCCCTTCCATAAACATATCATATGGTCGGACCCAAAATTCCTTATCACCGTATTGGGCTTAATAAATCACCAATTTCTCCAACGTCTCGCTATGTCTGGCAACACCAATTACCTGGTATTTTTTACCCTTGTAATGTTGATAGAACCCGCCGATTTTGAGCTCTCTGTCAGTCATTAATTTGGTGAAAAATTGTGCCCAAGTATTCAACCAGCCGTAAATTATCTACTTCACTCTTTGCAACCCAACGATATTCACTGTGTTCAGATGAATTAACAACAACTGAATCATCCTCCGCTTCCACACTAGAGGAAAAAACCAATTTAACAAAGTGAGTATCCTTAACCTTGTCAACAAACTCAATAAAACCAATGATTTTAGGGTCATCGGTAATAGATAGGCCCGTCTCTTCCTTGACCTCTCTCCTCAGTCCTTCGCTAACGCTCTCTCCGTCCTCAACGCTTCCACCAGGAATATCCCAAAATCCAGGAAGAACATCATTATCCAAAGAACGCTTCAGTATTAAGTACTGGCCTTTTTGATTTTTAATCAACAAATGAGCGACTATTTTAGTCTTCATCATCATTAATTTCCCTGTCTTGCGAGGTAGGCAAATGGCAAAAAATATTTATCCCATGAGTCATTAGCTGTCTGATAGTGATTATCAAAAAACCAATCAGCAAAAAGTTCTCTGGCTCTGAGAATTTCTTTGAGGCGTGAACAATTCTTTCGGTCTTCGACGGTCAGATCAAAAAGCTCCAGCGCCCGCTCAAAAGCCATTTCCGCGTACTTAATGTTCTCCTTTTTTTTCCAACTGACAGTCCGGCCCACTTCGCTGCCGATGTTGGCCATTTGAAAGGAAAGCGGTTGTTTGAACCACCATGCAGGATCTAGATTTTTGTGATGAACCAATTTCATTCAACTACCAACTTTTCCACAGTTCTTCTGATCTTATCTTGGATCTTTTTATCCTCCACACCTCTTGTTCTATTACCAACAGAGGGACGTATATTGATCATAGAATCAAATTCAATAAAGTCTGGTGTCCTAAATAATTCTGGATAAAGATTGATACCCCAAAGGTTCTGCTGATTAGAACCCTGTTTTAGCAGTTCTGATTCTTCATCTACATGCATCTCAGCATCAAGCGCTAAGATGTTTTTCTCAACATCAACAACGCCCTTGATTAGACTGCCGAACATCTTTTCAGCCATCGGTTTCAACTCTGAAAGTTTGATCTGATGGTTCGGTTGAATAATTTTCATGTAGCTATTCTCCGAGAACTATCTTTGCAGAGGGATCACTTGGAGCCTTGATTGTGAATCCCTGATAATCAGGCGAAGCCTCATCCAGGTTATTTTCAACTCCTGGAGGAATCACCACATATTCGCCTGCCTTGAGCGAAACCTTCTGTCCACCGACTTCACCACCAAGCGTACCAGTAAAAACAATTGTCACTTCCAAAGTTCTAGATCTTTTCTTGGGATGGCTTGAAATCTCTCCCTTAACATATTTTATCTCAAGAAGGTCGGTTTTGCGCAGATCATCCATAAAAGTGCCCACAAACCAGCCCCTATGCTCAGGAGAGTCAGTCCGGTAATCTCCAGTGTAAAACTTATTTTCCATTAATTACCTTGCTTTCCAGGCTAACTCGGGACAAAATCTCATTAATAAAATGAATTTTCCTCCGATAATACTCTCGGGTGCTCATACCATTCCCATCTTCTTTCAGCCTCTGGTAATCCGCTAGTGCCCCTGGATGAGTCTTTAGATATGTCTCGAATTTTACACTATCGATCCAACCAGAGGAAAATTCATTGATCAGAAAAACATCGATGTGCTTGCCCTTTTCCTCTATTGTGAACCTCACTCTTTCTCCTGGATAAAGACTCTTTGGCTCGCCAAAGATTGATCTTAGCTGTGGTAAAAGAATATCAAACTTTTCAACCAACGCCGGTACATAAATATCAATTTCATCTTGACCGGAAATACCTAAGCTTGTCGCGCCACAATGTTCGACCCTTGTTTGGTCGCCGAGTGTTGATAAGATTCTTTGTTTGACCGCCTCAAACTTTTCAACAGCACTTGAATCAAATGGCTTAATTATTACTTTGTCATCATCAGAAAGATGATTAATCCATCTTTCTTGTTCTGGTGTAAGCATTTTTATTTACCATGACAATGCTTGTACTTGATTGGGCGTCCGTCTGATTTAGTCGCTCCGCATGGACATGGGTCATTTCGCCCTACCTTACCTGAAGTATTTTTCACTTGCGAAGCTGGTCCCGAAGATTGTTTCATCCTTTCAAAAACTGATGCTCCCTTGTCAGCAAGGGCTCCTCCCATGCCTGAGGGGAGGTTGGGTGGGGTGGGAGATTTGGCAGCAGCCGCTTGTCTGGCTTGCTCTTTCACAAGATCCCTCGACTGGGATCGGGACGACACTGGGGATGGCATGGTTTTGTCCGTAGTCTGTTGCCCACGCTTTTCGTCCTCAATCTCTTCCTTCTCTTTTTCAAACCCTCCGATATCATCA
>DAOOSE010000009.1:0-17125 GCA_035389625.1 bacterium | reverse complement strand
GGTGATGGGTGTTATGACAACCCGGGAGACTTTAGGCAGGTGGGTGGGCCAGCGAATTTTCGCTACATCAAGACTCAGACATTTCCGGATTTGGCTGGTAATCCTGTGAATGATTTAAAGGTCTATACATTCAGTGCTAGCGGCACCCACACCTCCGCTCTTACCCAAATAGATGGTACCACCACCTTACAATCCTGGGATAGCTTTACTCCATCTGAGACCGACTATGACCAGGGTGGCGGCAATGCTGCCACTAAGATCGAGTATGAGTTTCGCTCCGGTAATGGTACTGATAGTTGGACAGACTGGAGTGCCAAGCAGGAGTATTCGGGCACTGCCATAGATCTAGGCGCTACCGGTTTAAATATTACAGCCAATTCTACTCATCGTTATCTACAAGTTAGATCAACTCTTACCACAACTGACGGCAGCTTCACTCCTACACTTGCCAGCTACACTGTCTCTTATACCCGCGATTCTACTTGCGACACCTTCGATCACATCGTTCTCTCGCCGACTTCTGCCGAAGTAGCGGCTGGTGGCACTCAGACTATTACTGCGACAGCGGTTGATTCGGGTGGTAATACGGTTGAAGATGTTACTTTTACTTATGAAATATCTGGTGGCACCATTGATGAAAGTGGATTATTCACCGCACCGGATACTCCGGGAACATACACTATTACTGTTACCTCATCTTGCGGCGGGTCAGAGACATCAACAATTACAGTTCCCGAGCCAGACCCAGACCCTGACCCCGACCCAGACACTGAACCGGACCCTGACCCCGACCCGGAGCCGGGGGCTTGCGATGGGGTGACGAGTATAATCCTTTCTCCTGCCACTTCCACGATATATGGTCACCAGGGATCCATAGATTTTACGGTAACGGATCAGGACGGTAACCCTTTATCCAGTGGGGTTACAGTTACTTATTCTGCCACTGATGGCACAATTGATGAAAACGGTTTGTTTACGATTCGGGATGTTGGGACTTACACAATTACGGTTACAACCAGTTGCGGATCAGCTACTGCTATTGTTTCGGTTCCTTCAATTTTTCCCCCCAGTCATCAGTGCTATATTTATGATCATATTGTGGTATCACCCAGTACAACTATCACTCTGAATACGGGGGAAACTACCACAGTTACCGGCAGTGCGGTTGACCTGAGTGGAACTGCTCTTTCAAATATTAGCGCCACTTATAGTGCTGATGGAGGAACAATAGACAGTAGTGGTAATTACACTGCTCCTTCGGCAGCCGGCACTTATACAATTACGATCACAACTGATTGCGGCAGTACCACCGTGACTGTAATTGTTAGCAACTCTTCAGTGACAGTTCCGGTGATTGTGCCGGAATGTTCTGTTTCCGTGCGCACCCTCAGATCCGAGAGCATTACCTCAACCACTGCTACCCTGGTGGGGAAAATTGTCAAAATTTGCGATTCTGTAATGTCAGAGAGAGGTTTTCAATATGGAATTTCAAAAACCGATAAAAATTATCTGAGTGAAAGCGGGGAGTTCGGGGTCGGTGAATATTCCCTGTCTTCGGAAAAATTCATCCCTGACACAAAATATTATTTTCGTGCCTACGCCAAGAGCGGAAACGTCTTTTATTACGGAGGTTGGTTGGAATTTGTAACGTTGAGCGATGATGCTGGACCAAGTGGTTTTGAAGAGCCGGTTGTTCCAGGTCTACCCAGTGAGCCTGAAAATCCCGAAGAGCCGGTCACAATAGAGGATCAACCCGGCGGTGTGTACGAGCCATTGATAGCTCAAGCAAAAGAAATTTTCGGCGCCATAGCTACAGTGGTGACCACAGAGGAAGCAAAGACCGGGGTCCAGCTGAGTCTAGTCGTAATAATTATCGGCCAGTTGGGAGTATTGGCATCTAGTGTGGCCTCAAATGTGCTTTCTGTTTGGTCTGTGGGAGAATTGCTTCCTCAGGCATGGAAGCAAGCACTCTTTCTTCTTGGATTCAGACCAAGGAGAAAGAATAGGGATTATGGGGTAATAACTGAGGCGAATACGGGATTGATATTACCGTTTATACCTCTAGAGCTGGTACTGGTGGTTGACGGGAGTGAGCGTGTAGTGCATAGGGATATGGCTGATCAGGCCGGTAGGTTTATTCTTGTTGCTGAAGAAGGATTTTATAAGATTAGAGTGAAAAAGGCGGGTTACTCTATTGCCAGAGTGGAGCAAGAGGGCCGTGATATGACACAAGGTTTCAAGGTCGGGAAAGAAGGTGCAATAATAAAGCCCGTAATTATTCTCAACCAAGAGTCTGGTTTCAGCAATCAGGCGGGTAATAGGGTTAGAAAAATCAATAATTTCGGACAGGTACTAAATATTATCTTGTGGATTCCTCTCATCATTGGCACTTTAATGGCACTAATAAGAGTAATCAGCGACTTCGGGGTACAGAACGGGCTTTTGTTCTTGGTTCATATTCTTATCTTGGTCTGGATACTTTTAGGGCAGAGATATGGGGTCAGTCCCTGGGGACTTGTTAAAGAAGTTACTTCCAATAAGCCAATAGACCTCGCACTAATTCGTGCTGTTATAAACGGAAAACTTGTTAGAACTGTCGCATCAAATGAGAAAGGCCATTACTCTATGGTTGTTCCAAAAGGAACATATAGTATTGCAGCTGTCAAACCCGGGTTCCAAATGAAAGAGCCGGCCGAAGTGATTGCAGAAAAAGGATTGACCGTTGCAAGCAAAGATTTGGAGATGATTACACTTGGTGCATAGTCTTGTGTTGCATCGCAAGCCTTGCAGTTGTTCAAAAGCTTGTTATAATCAGGAAAGAATTAGAGAATGAGGGGTCGATGGCTCTCTTTAGGCGAAGGAAAAACAAGGATAATTACGCCATTAGTCTTGATATAGGCACCGAATTTGTGAAAGTGCTTGTTTTTCGCATAGAAGACAGTATGGCTTACGTTGTTGGAACGGGTAAAGCATCTCAGCAGCTCTCCGATATGCACGGCGGGCGGGTAACCGATATTTATGGCGTGGTGAAAAATTGCGAAAAAGCTTTAACAAAAGCTTTTGATGAGGCGGGAGTGGCACCAACTCAATGTATTATCGGTATTGCCGGAGAATTGGTCAAGGGTACGACAACAGCAGTACATTATGCGCGGCCGGAGCCGAAGGAAAAAATTTCTGTCAAGGAATTGAAGGATATTTTGAGCGAAGTTCAGGAACGTGCGTTTGAAAAAACCAGAAGTGAATTGGCTTGGGAGACAGGGCAAGCGGAGCTGGACGTAAAGTTGGTAAATTCTGCCATAGTTGATTTTCGCATAGATGGGTATAAGGTGACTAACCCTGTTGGTTTTCAGGGGCGTGATGTCACGGTGGGCATTTTCAATGCCTTTGCCCCGATTGTTCATTTTGGTGCACTGCAAACGATCACGGAAGAGTTGGGACTGGATTTGTTGGCAATTGCTGCTGAGCCCTATGCGGTCTCAAGGTGTGTTGGTTCCGAGGATGCTGGCGAATTTTCCTCGATTTTTATTGACATTGGTGGCGGCACGACTGACATTGCCGTCGTTCGAGCCGGTGGAGTCGAGGGGACAAAAATGTTTGCAATTGGTGGGCGGGTTTTCACCAAAACAGTGGCAGACGCACTTGGTCAGACTTTTCCCGAAGCCGAGGAATTCAAACTTGATTATTCAAACGGGAAAATTTCTAAGGAGAGCGAGGAATACAAAAAGGCAAGGCATGCGATCGAGAATAATTGTGAAGTCTGGCTCTCTGGTGTAGAATTAGCATTGGAGGAGTTTACCAATATTGACCTTTTGCCCTCCAAAATTCTCTTGTGTGGTGGCGGCAGCTTGCTACCTGAGATAAAGGAGTCTTTGGAGCAAGATCGGTGGTGGCGGGATCTACCATTTTCCAAGAAGCCCCATATTGATTTTATCCAACCCAAAGAGATACTTTCGGTTACAGATGAAACCAGGAAGTTGACCGGCTCACAAGATATTACACCGATGGCTCTCGCTAATCTGGCGATTGATCTGGCGGGGGAGACAGATGTGGTAGAGGGAATATTGGATTCGATAGTGGAAGGACTAAAGAAATAACTCAAATACGGATAACGAATCTAGACCAATTACGAATAGACTAATACTGTAAACATTTGATCATTCGTTATTAGCTGAGCGTAAGCGAAATTAGCTATTTGTATGTATTATGAATGAAGTAATATATTTAGAATCTGATGATGAGATCACAAGGGTAATCGAGCGAGTACGCGAAGCTACAACTCGAGGAGTGGTTTTGGTGTTACCTAGAGGGGCGAGTCTTGCCCAGAGCATGATTAATCTGAAGTTACTCAAGAAGAGTGCTGAGGCTAACGACAAAGTTGTGCTCTTTGTGACCAAGGATCAGGTCACTGAAAATCTTGCTGCTCAGATCGGCCTTCATGTTTTTTCTGATGTGAAGAAGGCAAAGGCGCATGTTCTTTCGGAGAAGGAAATGAAGGCTGAGGATGATGGAATAAGTGATGACACCAATGGGTCGGGTATTAAGATCAATCGTTATGCAAAATACAGTCTTGCTACCAGAGAGGATGATTCTGGTAAGGCTGAGGAAGGCGAGGCAGACAGAGAACCAGATGAGGATGCCGACGCATCTGACCGGGAGCAATCTCCGGAAGCTGATGATTCAGAGATTGGTAGGGAAAGTGTGGAATCTGAGGCAGGGGATGATGAGGTTGAAATTGAACAAGAGCACGAAGTGGCAGATAACTTACCTCCCAGGAAGTCGGTAAATACAAAAATGATTAAAACATCAGGATCCCGCAAGCCATTTTTTATAGTGTCCGGCCTGCTGCTGCTTGTGCTGCTGGTTTTGGCTTTTGTCTTCGGCCCTAGTGCTACAGTCCGACTGGTTCTTGCTACAGAGGAGAGTCAGAGTCAGGCCGAGATAAGTGTCAATAGGTCGGCCATCAAAACGGATCCGACGAAAATGGTGCTTCCGGGCGAACTCTTAGCCGAGGAGAAGGAGTTAGTTAAGAAGATTGATTCAACAGGCAAGAAGGACGTCGGCGAGAAAGCGCGCGGTAATATCACAGCCTATAACTCTTGGGATATGAACACGATATCATTGGCAAAGGGAAGTAAATTCGTGAGCAAAGGTAAGTCCTTTATTTCGACTGAAGCGGTCACTGTTCCCGGTGCCTCGATTGCATTGGTTGCCGGCTCTACCAAAGTTACCCCCGGCAGTATCGAGGTTCCAGTAGAGGCTGAATTGCCCGGAGATGCATACAATATTGGCCCGAGTGAATTTGTTATCACTAGCGTTTCTGCTGAAAAACAGGGTGCTGTTGTTGGGCGTACCAGCATTGCTATGTCTGGCGGGTCCACCAAGGAAGTGAAAATTGTTACAGAGGAAGACATAAAGAATGCTAAAGAAACTGCCTCCATAGAGATCAAAAAGGAGTTAGAAGCTTCATTGGGGGAAAAAGCAGGCAAAAGCGGATTGGTGACATTATCCCAGTGTAATTCATTTGAAGAGATTACATCCGAGGCAGCCAAAAAGGCAGGAGAAGAAGCAGAGTCATTTGACTATAGTGTGAAGGGCAGATTCTTTTCGATGGGTTACAAGAAAGAGGATTTGACTAGTTTACTGAAGCAGGTGGCAGAGGGATCGCTTGGATCAAACCAGATGCTGGTAAGTTTTGATTCGGAGAACACGAAGCTTGAGGAGAAGGAGTGTGACATTGATGGAGGAATCAGTAAACTTGGCGGTGGCTTCACCTTTCAGATTGGCCCGAAGTACTCATCGGATGATGTCGCAAAACGAGTTGTAAACAAAAGCCTATCAGGGGGCGGACAGAGTCTTACTTCGCTTCAGGGGGTTTCTGATGCCCTCATCTCGAGTTGGCCTGCATTCTACAAACGGACACCTGTTCTTTCCAACAGAATAAAGGTTGAATTTGACTACCGAAAATAGTTCGATCCCATTCTATGGATAATATCCGAATGATCCAATAATGTCATCTCCCACTTCGCTCTCCGAACTACGAGGATACGGTCGTTCTCCCTGGTTCGCCAGCCGGAGAAGGAAAAAAATCATTGGAATATTCGGATGAAGATTCGTTATTAGGATTGCTGGGATAATTATGAAATTTCTTGCAGTTGACTACGGACAAAAAAGAATCGGCTTGGCGATAGGCAGTATGTTCCCAAAAGCTCTGGGAACCGTTTTGTATAACGGTGATTCTGATACAGTGATACAAGAGATCATATCCAAAGTTGACGATGAGGTGGCGGGAGTAGTGGTTGGGATTCCGTATTTGGAAAGCGGAGACGAGGGAAGAATAGGATCTGAGATTAGGGAGTTTGCAATGAAGCTTGCGCAGGCAATGAATACCAAGCTTTACTTTGAGCCGGAACAATATTCTTCTCTGGAATCACTTCGCTTGATGAGTGAGCAGGGAACGCCCTCACCTAAAAAACATGTGGACGAGGGCGCCGCTTGCATTATTTTGGAGCAGTTTTTAGGAAGGGTCGAGGCAGAGGGGATAGAGAATCTGATGCCGGCGTGGGAGCCCTTCGATAATACTTCCTCCTCCGCTGAAGCTACGGCGGACAGGCAGGGTAGACCGGGGGATAAGTGAAGAGAACTCTTATCATTTTTGCCCTTGTCATATCTATTTTGCTGGTGGTTACTGGTGGGATCTGGGAATTTAGAAAGAAAATTACCTCTCCGGGGGCAAACAAAGATCCGATTCTGATCCAAATCAAAAAAGGTGATACTATCGCCCAAGTATCATCTGATCTTAGGGCTAATAAAGTATTTAATGATGAGAGATTTTTTCTGTGGGTATTTCGCTGGAGAGGGGCTGTGCTCAAAACCGGCTATTACGAGATTCCGGCAAACGCTTCGGTATTGCAGGTAGTTGATCTAATTAACTCCGGTAAGATTAAATTGTTGAAGATTACAATTCCAGAGGGCTGGCGAGTGGAACAGATCGGCGCTCGTTTGGCTGAAAATAAAATCGTCGATTATTCTGAATTTGTGAAGGCGGCAAAGGGACAGGAGGGCAAGCTTTTTCCTGATACGTATTTTTTAAATCCCAAAGAATCTGCCTCAGATATTGTCAAAATTATGACCGAAAATTATTCAAGTAGGGTTCAAGGATTAATCGTTTCATCTGACAACCTGGTTTTGGCTTCAATCGTCGAGCGAGAGGCAGCGAACGACAGTGATCGTCCGGTCATTGCAGCCATCTATTTAAATCGATTAAAACGAGGGATGAAGCTTGAGGCTGATCCGACAGTTCAATATGGAAAAGATAACAATAATATCAAATCTCTCTCTGCAGCAAATCAGCTTGAATACAAATACTGGCGCTCAATCACTCTCACTGACTATCAGTCTGTGATTTCTGAATACAACACTTACAGGATCGCCGGTTTGCCAGCCACTCCAATCTGCAACCCGGGACTCAAAAGTATTGAGGCGGTGCTTAACCCAGACAAGAATGATTATATTTATTTCCTTCACCATGACGGTAAAATTTACCCCAGTAAAACAGAAGCAGAGCATAACACCAATAGAGTCAAAATACTGGGAGCAAAGATTGATTAGGTTCCTGGACTATGGTGTATTTCTGCACTGTCCTTGTGTTTAGTTTCAGTTGTTTGGTATACTACCCTAAATACCAATAGTGAGGGGTTCATGTATTTCCGTAGACCAATTCTGATTACCAATACCGCATTGTTTTCCCTAATAGCTCTCTTTTTTGTTCTCACCCCCCATGCCAAACCTACCAGTGCTGTCAGTGAGACGAGGGCAAATCTCTACGTCAGTATTAATGGTACTGATCATCTTGCAAGTAAAAATACTTATGCCACAGAGAACAGCAAGAATGTTTCCACAACAATTTACAATGTTTCAAGACTCCAGATGGTTTGGCAATCTCCCGGAGGGTGTTCTATTACTAGAGCAGAGGGTAACTCAAGTAATTTCACCTACAATGGCGCCCCCGGAGTCTTAAACGCTGCTACCAACAATAGTTCAATGCCGGAGATTACAATCAGCACTAAGACTAAGTTTCGCCTTCTTTGTGATATCTGGCCTACTCCTACAGAAAAGTTAACCTTAATTGACACTCTGGTTCTTGACCCCTCTTCTTCTCCTGATAATGGTAATGATACTAGTGTTGAAACTCCTTCATATACATATGCCGTAGATCTCCGCACCACGGATCCATCAAGTGGGGCCGAAAAAGGAGTTGGACAAAATGCCCCGGCTTCAATTACTGCTTCAGATTCAACATACACCCTTCACTGGGTGGGAGACGGTGGCACATGTGAGCTCTCCAGGGGAGGACAAAGTCTTCAATCAGGACTTGCCGGAAGTGCTGTTCGGGGAATAACCTCAGGCGGATCTTATGAAATTGTTTGTAACCTAAACGGTCAGACCTTTTCAGACACTTTGAGTTTAACAGTTAATACCGCAACTCCTCCTTCCCGTCCAACAGATTCTCCTGTTCTTGATCTTTGGCTGGAGATGCCGGATGGTTCTACGCAAGGACAAGATAATACTCCTCTATCTGGCACTAACGCAACCATCTTCCACAACCTTCCCAAGACAGAGGAAATGACTTTTAAAGTGGGGGTGAAAAATCTCACCCAGACAAGGATTACCTCATGTTCAGTCTATGATCAACAAAGTCAGAAAAAGATTAAAGACATATCCAAACCAACATCCCAAACCCCTTCTATTTTCTCCCTTGCTATCGGGGAGACTGATACAAAATATCTTGAAGTTGATTGTAAGGGTGACAATACAAGCGGTATTTTGGTTGATAATCTCTGGATTAGAGTTGTCTATCCGGAAGCCAGAGTAACTCTACTGGGTAAGTCGTACCCGGTAGATGGAAACAGAGCCGCTGAAAGCGCCTATGCTGATAATGAATTAAAAATCCACTCCTCCGACCAGGTTGGCATTAAAGTCTTAATGCAAGGAAACATCGAAAACTGTTCTTTCTCAGATACTCTCCACCCGGAATACAACAAAACACTGGAGGTAAAAGAGGAACATACCCAGACAGTAGGTGCTACAGGATCCTACTCTGAATCCTCCACCATGAAAGTTTCCTGCTCTATTAGATCATCGGATAGAAGGGTGGAGGATTTGTTGGGGGTGAAGCTAATAATTGAGATTGCTTTTAGCTTGGTTGACGGAAACAGCAAGATGGTAATACCAAAGGTAGTAATAAAGCGTGAACAAGACGGCATTGTACAAGATGCTTGTGTAACCCGTTCGGATGGTCGCTGCACTTGGGATAATACTATGCCGGGAAAATTCACTTTTTTTATTAATGACAGGTTATACAAGTCAAAGCTGTACCAAGTAGAGTTTGGGCCGGCCGATGGCAGCTTGATAAATGTCGAAATGATTGCAAATCGGATTTCAACAGTTTCAAGCCGGCTATGGGGAAAGGTGGGTTCGGCCGGCAATACCAGTCCGAATGTCGGATTGTTCGCAGGCTCTACGATAAAAAATAATGTCAGTTTGTCTCAGCCTCTACTTCGAACTCATCTCTCAAAACAGCCCGCTGGTGACTTTTACTATCTAGATATTGAGAATGTCGGTAAAGGTAATTATGTTGCAGCAATTTATTCCTGGGAAGTCTCTGGCTTGTGTGGGAAGAACAGCCTGGGACAGGCCTTATCTTGTGCAATTATTAAGTCGAAAAGTGACGTAGTAACATTAAAAAGGCCGAAAGGTGAAATTATCCGAAGGGATTTGTCTGTGCCTCCTGTCAGTGAATCCGTAACTTTTAATTTCTCTGCAAAAGAACCTCTTGTTGACTTACTTGGGATTTCTCTCAACCTTGTGTCTCGTGATGTGAGTTTAGTACTTTTCGATTCTGCAGGAAACCAGATGCCTAAGTCTCCAAATATCGGGCAAGATTATATTGTCTCGCGAAGTCTTTCCTATTTTTATATACGGGCCACCTATTTGCGGCATGATAAATTTGATGTAATTTGTCGGAAAGTTGCAGTACCGGCATTTTCAGCCAAAAAGGAAGAGAGGTTGATTTTTGAATTTGCTAGTGAAAAAGACTGTAGTTATTGTTGTTTGGAGTCGGAGATTGGGAAGAAAATTGGTTGTTGTCAAAACAAAGAAACATGAAACACATTAAATTGTTATCAAAAAAAGTTATATTCGTGATCGGAGGAACGATCTCACTTTTGATTGGTCTGAATTATGGGTATGAAGGATCAAGGGAGGTTCAGGCAGATAATCTCTATACTCCGCCTTACTGTACTTCCATTACTGATATTGACCTGATTGTTGTAGATGTAAACAGTCCTAGTAATCAAAGCGGCCATCAATTAGCAGCTTACAATCGAAATGGTAGCCTGGTTACTCGTGGTAATGTAGTGCTGGGTCGAGACACCTTTCGCAGTATTGGTCGCCCCTCGGTATTCGCTAACAGTAATCCTACCTGTCAGGCGACCCCACTGGGTGTGTATACCACGGGCAAGATTTGGCGTACGAAGCAAGGCGATACTGAAGCGAGGCAGATGGGATTTGATTGGTCAAAACAGGTTAGTGATTCGGAGCGACTCGGCCGTCTGTTCATTGAGCTCTCTGGCCGGCCTGTTGATGGCGGTGCGGCTCTTGGCGGCCTAAGCACGAGTGATCGCCATATCGGAATTCATAGCAGTTCTGATAAAAAATTAAAAGTTACGACTTATGGTTGTGCTAAAACATCGGGAACCATACTGGATGTGTTGGCAAGAAATTTGATTAACACCGGTTCGGTCAAGGTTATTGTTACAGATCAGGTTCTTGCGGGGGTTATTAATGTTCCGTCTCCCGCAACAAAGCAAGTCAGTGCCACTGTGACTATTACTGGTCCGAAAGGAAAAGTGGAAGTTCACACTTACCAAGGTACCCCGAATTGGTGGATTGCCGAAGTTGCCCGCCCAGTGGGCAAATACACAGTTACAATAAGTGCTCCAGGATTTAAAACTGAGACCACTGAAGTCACGTATATCCGTGATGGGAATAATAAGCTTATAGAAAAAAATGGGGCCACCGATGTTACTTTGAGTTATTAGTATAATTATGAAATTACGCAGAAGAAAATTGCTAAAACTGATTCTGTTAGTTGGAGCTGTTACCACAACGGGATTGATTTTTCTTGGCCGGAATGTTTTCCAGGCTGACTCCTTGTTCGGAGACAATGATTTTCTTCTGGCTAATGCAGACGTTAATTTTAGCGAAGGGAGCCTTTGGGGAAAGATAACTGATCCTGTGGGTTTGGCACTTAAAAACATTGACGTTGTGGTTGGGTCTTACCAGACAATAACTGACAGCCAGGGTTACTATTCTTTCGATTCCATAAGCCCGGGATATTATCCGCTTAGTTTCTATCAAAATAATAAACCCTTGATTACGATTAACAATGGAACGCAGAACGACATTGCAGTCTCATCAGAACAAAGCAGCGCAGCCAATTTTTCATTATTGCCACTGGATCAGTCTATATCAATAAAGCCAATGCTATCATTTTTTGTTAATGAGCAATCCGGTCAACATTTGTTTGATTCCTCCGGCCTCGGTAATCATGCTACTACTAAAAATACGTCTATTGTTGAAGGCCGTTCTATTGCTTCGGGTAAAGCAAGGTATTTTAATGGCACAAGTGCTTATGCTTCTGTTTCCGACAATGATTCATTGAAACCAGCAGAAGAGATATCATTATCTTCCTGGGTGCGCCTTGCTTCAACTGCCGAATATAGCCGTATTATTGATAAATCAATCTATGCCGGATCTGAGAAGGGTGGCTATTCTCTAATGATTGGCGGAGCTGCAGACAATACCAAAAACAAGGCAGTTTTCTCCCTCTATTCCAGCTCCGGGCAAGAGCGAAAGTGCATTTCGACTACCAATTTACCTAAGGCAGGTACCTGGTTTCACCTAGCTGCAACTTACAATGGCACAACCTCAAAGATCTATATAGATGGCACGGAAGTCTGCAATCAAACCTTCTCTACCGAAGAAACCATCAAACATGTCACCAACCCTCTCAATCTTGGCCGTTATACCGGAGTCTCAAGACATCACCTAAAGGGATCCCTGGATGAGATCAGGATATATGCTAAAGCTCTCACTTCTGAAGAGATCGGGATATTGGTGAGGGGGGAGTAGTTTCAATTCTTTGATACTTTCGAGTCAGGCTTGACCAAGCCTTCGTTTTGACCTAGACTAAAAAAAGCCAGCGAAGGCTGGAGTTACAAGTATAAAGTTTTAAGTCCAAGAGGAGTAATCCTCTTATTTAGAGACCACTGAACCTTGTAGCTTGAATCTTGCTTTCAACTTAGTACTTTGTAACTTGGAACTTTAAACATGTGGAATCCGATCAATTCAATTTTGGGGCGCTTTTCTAAAGATATTGGCATCGATCTGGGCACTGCAAATACTTTGGTGTATGTCAGGGGTCGAGGCATTGTCATTCGTGAACCCTCGGTCGTAGCGGTAAACAAGAAAACCAAGGAGATTTTAGCTGTTGGTGAAGAGGCAAAGCGGATGGTTGGCCGTACACCTTCGCATATTGTTGCGATTCGTCCGCTTGTCGATGGGGTTATCTCTGATTTCGAGATTACCGAGCAAATGCTTCGTTATTTTTTTGAAAAAGCCAACAGGGAGGGATTCTCTCTGATTCCACGCCCTCGTGTCGTGATCGGCATACCTCATAGTGTGACTGAGGTGGAACGAAGGGCCGTTGAGGAGGGGGCAATCAATGCCGGAGCGCGGGAGGTTTATCTCATTGAAGAACCGATTGCCGCCGCGATCGGAGCACGACTTCCTATTCAAGATGCCTCTGGGAGCATGATTGTAGATATAGGCGGAGGAACTACGGAGGTTGCCGTTATTTCACTTGGCGGAGTGGTTGCTTCACGGTCCCTCCGAATTGCCGGTGATGAGCTAAATGAAGATATTATTCAATATGCTCGTGAGAAATTCAATTTACTGCTTGGTGAGCGTACTGCTGAGGACATAAAGATCAAAGTTGGAGCGGCAATAGAGATGAAAGACAAGCTTGAGGCTCCAATGAGGGGTCGTGATTTGGTGACGGGACTCCCCAAAGAGATTATTATCACTGATTCTCAGGTCAGGGAAGCAATGAAAAAGTCCATCAACCTGATTCTCGAAAGCATACGGGTTACCCTCGAAGAAACCCCGCCTGAATTGTTAGCTGATATTATGGATAGGGGAATTGTTCTGGCGGGCGGTGGCGCACTCCTCCGTGGATTTGACCGACTTATCTCAAATGAAACCCTCACCCAGGTTCATATTGCGGATGATCCACTCACTGCTGTTGTTCGCGGGACAGGAATGGTGCTTGAGGATCTCGACCTACTTTCGAACGTATTGCTTCCAAAGGAGTTTATGCGATAAATGAACAGAAAACGATCTTATAAATTATTGGTTGCTTTTTGTTTTTTTCTTTTGCTGGGCTTTTTACTGCGCAAAAATCTGGCAAATGAAGTGGTCGATTTTTCAAGGATTGTCACGAAACCATTTTCTACATTAAGTGAGAAAGTTGAACACCGCTTAAGTTTTGTTGCAAATATTCGGAATATGAAACACCAAAACGAGGAGTTGGCGGCAAAGCTGGCAGAATTTCAAGTCGATAAGAGCAAAATTACCGAGCTGGAGAATGAGAACCGTCTACTGAAACAAGAGTTGGGGTTTCTGGACTCTGCCAACAGTGGCTTGCTCATACCTGCTCGTATCATTGGAAGAGACCCAACGGCTTTCCTAGATCATATAATTATCGACAAGGGATCTGACTTCGGGATCGAAAAGGGTATGGCAGTCGTGGTGAGCGGTGTACTTGTTGGCCAGGTTGATTTTGTAAACGATCACACTAGTCAAATACTGTTGATCACAAGCAAGGACTCAATTGTTCAGGCTATGTTGCAGGAATCTCGGTCGAGAGGGATTCTGAGGGGAGGGCTAAGTGGCCTTTATCTTGATAATATTACACAGGATACCGATAGTGAGAAAGGTGAGCTTGTGGTAACTTCTGGACTTGGCGGAAAAATTAAACAAGGTATCTTAATAGGAAGGGCAGTGAATACTCAGAATTTAAGCGGGATTTTTAAAAGTATTTCTGTCGATCCTGCCGTTAATCTTGCGAAGCTAGAAATCATATTTATTCAAAAGTAAGGGATGCATGAAATTCGTTAAATTTCTTAACATTATCATTTTTGCAGTGTTGGTAGTCCTTCTGGATGTATCTTTTTTCAGCAATATCACTTTTTGCGAAACAAGCATTCTTTCCTCTCTGGTTTTTCTGAATCTGATTGCTCTATTTACCCCTTCCCAGTCAAACATCCTGATAGTCACTTTGACGATCTCTTTAGCTTTTGTTGCCTTTTCGTCTTTACCACTACTTCTTATCGGAATTCTGTTTTTTGGTTGGCCAAATTTGCTTTGGTATTTTAAAACCGAACATTTTCGTGAGTTATCATACATCCTTATGGCATCCTTTTTTCTTATTAGTAACATCGTGTTTGAGTTGGTGTTTCTTGGTTATGTTTCATTTGCAGGAAGGAGTTGGGGAAATACCCTTCTAATTCAGTTTGTTGCTTTTGTGGTAGCCAACACTACGCTTGGCTTTCTCTTGTCACTGGTCGTCAATAAATTAAAGAAGTCGTTTGCGCCAGCTAAGCTTACTTAAATTCTTTCCCTATATGTCAGTTGATATTTTTGGAAATTTTACAGGAGAGCAGTCACAAGAACGCCGCAAAGCGGAGGACACTGATTCTCTTGATTATTCTTACTCTGATTTAGTGAACCAGGGTATTTCTCGGATTGAGACCAAAAGCCGATTCCATTCTCTTTTGAGTGTAAGGTTAGTCTCTATATTAATCTTTGTCGTGTTACTTTTCCGTCTGTTCACACTGCAAGTGATCGAGGGTAAGGATAATGAGCGTCTGGCTGCCGGCAACAGGATCAGACCAAGGATAATTGAAGCAGCAAGGGGTAATATTCTTGACCGTAGTGGCGCATGGCTGGCACGGAACCAACCATCCTTTGCATTAGCAATTTACCCAGCTGACTTACCAAAAAACAAGAAAGAGCGGAACGAATTGTACGAAAAAGTTGCTGAAATTTCCGGGCTTTCGACCAATGAAATCAAAGATGAGTCTGAGAAGAACGGACTCTCTTATCTTGGTGAAATTCTGCTCAAAGAAAATTTGCCACATGACGAAGCCCTTCTTTTGGAGGAAAAAATATTGGGACTGCCCGGTATTACCGTGGCGAAGCGGGCGATAAGGCAATATCAGAGCAGTGATGGCTTGGCTCACCTGGCTGGATATATGGGAATTATTTCACAGGAGGAGATAAAGAAGAGGGAGGGGTACCTGCCCTCTGATCGTATTGGCAAGACGGGATTAGAGTTGCAATACGAAGACGCTCTCAAGGGATCAAACGGTGTTGAGCAAGTAGAGGTTGATTCCAAGGGAAACGTTGCAAGGGTACTTGTTCAAGATGGAAGCAGGCAGCCGGTTCCCGGGGATGACCTTACACTGAATTTGGATCTAGCTCTTCAACAAAAAGTTGCTACAGCGCTTCGTGGTGGGATTGAGCAGGGGAAACAATTATCTGGAAGCGATGTAGTTGGTGGTGCGGCAATCGTGATGGATGTTAATACGGGTGCAGTCCGTTCGCTCGTTTCTCTTCCTGAGTATGATAATAATTTGTTTACTACCAAAATCTCAAAGGAAAATTACGAGAAATTAACTTCAGACAAGGGCTACCCGATGTTCAACCGGGCAACGAAGGGTACATATCCTCCCGGATCGATTTCTAAGATTATACTCGCTGCTGCCGGTCTACAGGAGGGAGTAATTTCTCTAAACACTCTTTTTGATACCCCACCTGACATAAGAATAGGCGAATATGTTTTCCCTGACTGGAAGGATCATGGTGTGACAGAGATTAAGCGAGCAATTGCAGAATCAAACAATATTTTCTTTTACGCAATTGGTGGGGGGTTTGAGAATATTAAGGGTCTGGGTATCGATAGAATTAAAAAATACTGGGAGCTTTTTGGATTAGGGAACAAGACAGGCATTGATCTTCCAGCTGAGGCGAGTGGTCTTCTCCCTGACGCCAAGTGGAAGGAGGACGTGAAAAAGGAGCCCTGGTATATTGGTGATACCTACCACGTTGCAATTGGCCAGGGAGATCTCCTGGTGACCCCGTTGCAGATGATTCGCGCTACTGCGGCAATTGCCAATGGCGGAAAGTTGATCGAGCCGCATCTAGTCGATAGAATCACCGATATTGACGGGAAACTGATTTTCCAAAATCAGCCAAAAGTATTAAAAGATCAGTTCGTCAACAAGAGTGCAGTGAAACCAGTTCAAGAAGGAATGAGAATGGCTGTTACAGAAGGTTCTGCTAGAAGCCTTGCTGATTTGCCGTTCCCTGTGGCAGGCAAGACTGGGACGGCGCAATTTTTGAATAATCAAAAGACCCATGCCTGGTTTACTTGTTATGCGCCATATGACAATCCTGAAATTGCGGTCACTGTACTTGTTGAGGGCGGTGGTGCCGGTAATGAAATTGCCGTGCCTGTTGCGAAAGAAATTCTTAAAAGCTATTTTGGTCAAGTTAAAAATTAATTGCGTTTCTGGTTTGGTTGATTCTTATTGTCCTTGAGATAAACTATGTCAAGCTTGTTTTATTTGTGTTTGTTTACTTGACAAAAAAGAGTGATTTTGAGACACTTTCGCTGCTATCTGGGAGATAAATCTTTCTCCTTCACGATAGCGTTTTTTACTGTTAGAAAACAATAAACCCTGTTTTTTAGAATGATGGTATAGAAGGAGACAAAGTGAACAACTTTCTGACAGCAAACGGTCTTGAGAAGCTGAAAACTGAACTCAATGAAGTTAAGTTGAAGTTAAAGGAAACAAGCCTAAAAATCAAAGAAGCTCGAGAGATGGGCGATCTTTCTGAAAATGCCGAATATCACGAGGCCAAGAACGAACAGTCTTTCCTTGCCGGCCGGGAACAGGAGTTGATTTCCAAGATTAAAAATGCCCAAATCATTCCTGAGTCG
>DAOOSE010000008.1:0-17840 GCA_035389625.1 bacterium | reverse complement strand
TTGGATTAAACAATTTCCAGCCCCTCCGCACTTCCTAAATACGAAATACGGAATACTATATACTACTGCGCTCTCTCGACGTATGAACCATCCTGGGTATTAACCAGAATTTTGTCGCCCTCTTTGATGAAGACAGGGGCATCAAGTATTGCACCGGTTTCAAGGGTTACTTTTTTGGTGACTGCGCTGGCGGTGTTGCCTTTGACTGCCGGTGGAGCAGATACCACCTTAAAAGCCATTTTTATAGGAAGTTCTATTGCTAGCGGTTCTGATCCAAAATAGAGAATGTCGACAGAGGAGTCCTCGAGCAAGTATTGTTTTTGCTCAGCAATCTTTGACAGGGGTAGGGTAAATTGATCAAAGGTTTCACTGTCCATAAAATAAGCATTCTGATCATCTAAATAGAGGAATATTGAACTTCTTTTGGATAGATCGGCCTCTCCTACCTTATCTGCGCCCTGAAATGTCTTGTCTACGGTAGAGCCAGTGCGGAGATTGCGAATTTTTGTTTTAACAACTGCACCGCCCCTTCCCATTTTTGAATGGGAGTAAGAGACAACTATAAAGGGGTCGCCGTCAAGAGTAAACCTGGTGCCTGTTTTTAGATCGGTGATGGAAAGCATAGTTTTAAGTTGAAAGTTGCAAAGTTACAAAGGGGCTATCTTTTGACTTTGTAACTTAGTACTTTGTAACTCCTTTTTATCGTCCTACAAAGGGGAGAAGCGCCAAAAATCTTGCACGTTTAATTGCGGTTGAAAGCTGACGTTGGTGACGGGCGCAATTATTATTCCTGTAGGAAGGCTGAATTTTCTGCCATCTATCAAGATAACGCGAGATGGTGTTTACATCTTTGTAATCAACTTCTTTGATTTTTGCTTTACAAATTAAGCATTTGTTTTGTCTTGCCATATTTTCCTTTCAGTCACAATAACCAAGATACAAGAGACAATATTCAGTTGATCATTGGTAATTGGTAATTGATTATTACTAGAATGGTATTTCTTCGATATCTATCTCATCCTGGTTTTCTGTGGGGGTTACAGAAGGTTTGGCCGGAGCATCAGCCTTGGGAGATGGGTCATAGTCCTTGTTCTTGCTGCCAAGAACGATTGTGTTGTCTGCGACAATCTCGGTTTTATAGCGCTTTACTCCATCTTGTCCTTCCCAGCTTCTCGTCTGAAGGCGTCCTTCTACAAACACGGGGTTGCCCTTTTTAAGCATTGGCACTATGTTTTCTGCCTGTTTTCCCCAGACAACGATTTCATGGTATTCGGTTGCTTCACCATCCGTACCGTCAGTGTTTTTCCATCGTCGGTTGGTTGCTACGCTGAAATTTGCGACGGCTTGACCATTCGGGGTATAGCGCATCTCCGGATCTTTGGTCAGATTCCCTAGTATCTGAGCACGATTGAGATTAAGCATAAAGTCCTTTCGTTGTTAATCTTGGCACCACTTTAATTAAAGCTCGTCTCCTAGGATGTCGTCAAGTTTTTCATTTAACTTAGAAAGTCTCTCTACCTCAGTTTCCTCAGTACCATCCTTCTCGGATTTTTTGGTCTTCTTGGGTTTCTGCTCCTCTGTTTGTGCTTCCTCGGTCTTCACTGTCTTTTTTGTGGTCTTGGTAGGGGCTTCTACTTCCTCGGGTGCCTCAACTTCTTCGATTTCTTTTTCTTCAACAGCTTCAGCGACTTTCTCTTTTGTCTCAGTCTCATCCTCGTCTTTTCCAGCCTCCTCGAGCGTCGGGACTTTGTTCTCTCGAATGGACATTAGATTTTTACTTTCTTCTGTTTCGCCCTCGACAATCTCAAAAGACCGCTCTCCACCGATTGCAGCTTCGATTGCCTCTGTGTTGGCGATTTCTTCACTTGTGAGAGTGATTTCCTCCGAACCATAGTGTTGAGTAATGAGGAGGTGTCGAAGAATCTCTTCTGAAAGACGAAGGTCTCTTTCAAGTTCGGCAACCTTTGTTCCGGGTAAGTCAAAGTTTAGTGTGACATAGGTAGCAAAATCTTGCTTCTTTATTGGATAGGCAAGTTTTCGTCTTCCCCAAACCTCTTCTTTGGCTACTTCTCCGCCGAGCTGAGTAACAAAACCAGTGACTTTACCAGTCACTTTGTTTAGGTCATTTTCCGGTACTCGATCAGAAACCAAGTACGTAAGTTCGTACGTTCGCATGCATGTCCTTTCTGGCGTCCGATCTCGCTATTGGCGAGCCGAGACTCCCCCGAGGGGGAAAAGTAATTGTAATTAATAAAACAATAGCACAAATAATGAAAAGTTGCAAGTCAGTAGATGTGGATTGGGGTATCTTGAAATACTTTCACCTTGTATCCTTATTGCCCTATATGTTGAACCTAAATACTATAACATCACCGTCTTTAACATGATAGGTTTTGCCTTCAGTCCGGACCAAGCCCTTCGCTCGTGCTCCACTCCAACCATTGTTGTCCACAAAATCTTGATGATTGACAATTTCTGCGGCGATAAAACCACGTTGAAAGTCGGTATGTATTACCCCGGCTGCTTCTGGAGCCGTAGCATTCTCCTTGATTGTCCAGGCTCGAGTTTCTTTTTCCCCTGAAGTGAAATAGGTTGCAAGCCCCAATGATTTGTAAGCAGCCTGGATAAGTCTATCGAGCCCTGATTGTATCATACCGAGCTCTTTAAGGTATTCAGTCTTCTCAAAATCATCTAGCTCATTCAGTTCTGCCTCGATCTTGGCAGATATTGGGATGAAATCATAGTTATCTATGGACGACAGATCAAAAGACGACAGACAACTGACAGGAGTCATATCTGTGCTATCTGCCGTCTGTTGTCTACTTAGTCCGTTGTCCATTTGTGAGAGCTGGCCCTCAGACACGTTAGCGATATATAGAATCGGCTTCATAGTCATCAAAGATAAATCTCGAACAAGTTCTAGCTCTTTTTCGTCGAGGCTTATCTCTCGAACGTTTTTACCATTATCTAGTTTATTCTTAATTTTCTCCAAAGCATTTTTCAGGATCGGCGCATCCTTGGATCCAGCTTTGATTTCCTTCTCAAGTGAGCCCAATCTTTTTTCGACAGTAGCATAGTCGGCAAGCTGAAGTTCGGTTTCAATTGTTATGATATCTTCATACGGGTCAACCCTATTCTCTGAATGTATTATTTTTTCATCCTTAAAAAAGCGCACAACCATAGCAATAGCGTCACATTCACGAATGTGAGCTAAGAATTTGTTGCCTAATCCTTCGCCTTTTGATGCCCCTCGGACAAGCCCCGCGATATCAACAAATTCCACTGTGGCGGGAATAATCTGCTTGGATTGAGAGATTTTCGCTAATTTGTCCAGCCTTTCGTCCGGAACTTTGACCACTCCGATATTGGGGTCAATTGTGCAGAAAGGATAATTGGCAGCTTCGGCTTGAGCACCCTTAACTAGCGCATTAAACAATGTGCTTTTCCCGACGTTTGGCAGTCCGACTATTCCGATTTGCAATGACATAGCTATATGGTAGCAAATTTGAACCGGAATGTCGATCTAGTTCCAGTCTAATCTGGACTGCATAATTTTATCCCATCTTACCTTTTCCACCTCGAAAGTGTCAGGTCTATCGTGCCTCCCCAACCCAAAATCGGAATTTTATTGTTCGAGTTTATCGAGAGCTAGCTGCACATATGACTTCTCGACGAGCTTGAATATTCTATCTTTTGACTTTACACATACATTCGCTATAGTAAGTATATGAAAACCTTGGTTCTAATCGATTCAAATGCAGTCATCCATCGTGCGTATCACGCACTGCCTAAAAATCTTTCCAATACTAGGCGTGAGCTGACCAATGTGACATACGGTTTTGCCTTGGCCTTGATAAAAATATTGGAAGAGTTGAAGCCTGATTTTGTTGCTGCCGCCTTTGATTTGGCGGGACCGACTTTCAGGCATGTCGAGTATAAAGAATATAAAGCGACCAGGGTGAAGGCGGACCAGGAACTTTATGATCAAATCCCTCGTGTTCGAGAGATGCTTATAGCTTTTGGGATACCAATATATGCAGTCGAGGGTTTTGAAGCTGATGATATCATCGGAACAATTGTTGATTTCTGTAATGGTCATAATGAAAAGTGCAAAATCCCAGGGGAAGATTTGTTGGTCTACATAGCTTCAGGGGATCGTGATGTTTATCAGCTGCTGAATGGCCACAGCAAAGTATTCATGCTCAAACACGGCTTCTCGGAAGCTGAGATTTTCGACACAAAGCACCTGAAAGAAGTTTACAACTTAGAGCCAACTGATTTCATTGATCTGAAAGCTCTGATGGGGGACGCTTCTGATAATATTCCGGGGATTCCGGGAATCGGCCCCAAAACAGCGACAGACCTGCTGATCAAGTTTGACACGCTGGAAAAGCTCTATGAAAAAATTGCTAAATTGCTCAATTGCTCAATTGCTAACTTAACAGAACAACAATTTAGCAATGAAACAATTGTAACAATTGCCAAGCAACTGGGCATCAAAGAACGAATTCTCAAGCTTCTCATTGAGCACAAGGAGCAGGCTTTCATGTCGCAAAGGCTTGCAACCATTCGTCGTGATGTTCCGATTGATTTTAACCTTGCGGATGCAAGGTGGGGACAGTATGACAAAGAGAAGGTGAGAGCGCTTTTTGAAGAGCTTGAGTTTCGATCTCTTTTACGTCGTTTTACAAAAGGCTGGGAAGGAGAGTCGGCAGAGAAGAAGGTGACTGAAGAGCAAAAGAAAAAAGATAAACAACTAAAGCTAGAGTTGTAACTTAGTACTTTAAACTTTGTAACTACCCATGTGGTCACATTTAAAAGAAAAAGGTGTTGAACTTCCAAAGATTACTTCTGGGGGGATCAACGAAAAGATCAAGCCGGTGCTTTCGGAAATGGAAGAAGCGGGAATTCGCATTGATTGTGATGGTTTGAGTTTGCTCGAGCAAAAGCTTAACAATCGCATTGATAAGCTTGAAAAAGAGATTCTGAAAAAGGCTGATTGTGATTTTAATATCAATTCACCCTCTCAGATGGCAGAGGTGCTGTTCAAGAAATTAAAACTTCCAGTTGACGGTTTAAAGCGAACTAAGAGTGGAGTTTCGACAGCTGCTCAAGAGCTTCGCAAGCTTGCTGATCAGCACGAGATAATCAGCCCGATCCTGGAGCATCGCGAACTCTCCAAATTGGTTTCAACTTATCTAAAACCCCTGCCTCTTTTGGTGGACGAGAACTCTCGCCTTCATACCCATTATGGCCTAGAAACCACAACCGGACGGTTAACGTCATTCGAGCCCAACCTTCAAAATATTCCAATCAAAGGGAAATATGGGATGGAAATTAGGAGGGCCTTTGTTGCTGCCCCGGGGATGAAGTTGATTGCTGCTGATTATTCCCAGGTTGAATTGCGAGTGGTAGCCACTCTTGCACAAGACAAGTCCATGCTTGATGCCTTCACGAGCGGAACCGATATCCACGCCAAAACCGCCTCAGAAATTTTCCATATTCCGGAAGTTGAAGTTACTCATGATCAGCGCCGTGTAGCCAAGGCGGTCAATTTCGGCATTGTTTACGGACAGACACCCTTTGGTCTTTCACAGGCCATTGGAATCTCGACAGAGGAGGCCGTGAAGTATATCGGGGATTACTTCGCAGTCCACACAGGAATCAAAGAATATATCAATGAGATGATTGCTAAGGCTCATAAAGATGGCTATGTCGAAACCCTATTCGGTTTCAAGCGCTACTTCCCTGAAATTAACGGAAGGGCTCGATATTTAGCCGAATCTGAAGAACGAATGGCAATCAATACGCCAGTGCAAGGAAGTGCAGCCGAGCTACTAAAGTTGGCGATGATTAAAATCAACTCAAAACTCAAAACTCAAAACTCAAAAGTTGAAACCGAAAAACTAGCAAGGATGATTTTGACAGTTCATGATGAATTGGTTTTTGAAGTACCCGAAAGTCGGGCGGAGGAAATCGCCAAAATAGTCGAAGATGAAATGAGCAGTGTGATCAAGCTTCCAATTCCAATCGAGGTAACGGTTGGGGTGGGAGACAATTGGGCAGAGTGTAAGTAAATACTAAGTTACAAAGTTTAAAGTTACAAAGGGTTTCAAATTGCAAAGTTGTGAATAGCGGGAGGAGGGATGGTAAAAATTGAGAGGTTTGAAGATTCTGTTGTCTGGCAGAAGTCTAGACAGTTTACGCTTGAGTGTTATAACAATTTTAGCGCATTAAGGGATTTTTCATTTAGAGATCAGATACAACGAGCTGCAGTTTCTATCATGAACAACATTGCCGAGGGGTTTGAACGCAGAAGCAATAAGGAATTTGTTCAGTTTCTGTATATCTCAAAGGGTTCTTGCGCCGAAGTTCGCTCGATGCTTTATTTATCGCTGGATCTGAAATACATCGACAAGGCCAATTTTACGAAGCTCTATGATTGTTCGATTGAAATTTCTCGCATCCTGCACGGACTGATTAAGACTTTATGAGCTGTCAGGTTATTACTTCCAACTTTAAACTTTGTAACTTTTAACTTAGTACTTGCGCATGCTTTATTTTTATTACGGTGAAAATACATATCTGGTGAAGGAGCTCGTCAAGTCATACGAAGCTGATTTTTGCAAGGTTCAGGGCGGCGACTTGAATCTGTCTCAACTTGATGGAAAAACACTGAATTTGCAGCAATTAATCGGTGTAATTTTAGCTGTACCATTTTTGGGTAGCCGACGCCTTGTTGTTATTAAAAATTTCTTGTTAGAGAATGAGGACAAGGAATTACCCAAAAAAATTATTGATCACCTTGTTAAATTGCCTGATTTTACTGATTTGCTCTTTCTTGAGATGGGAGAGCCGGACAAGCGAACATCCCTTTTTAAGTTTCTTGAAAAAAATGCCACGGTGAAGAAGTGCGAACCGCTCGAGGGGATTAAGCTTCACGCTGCAATTACCAAGAGGTGTTCCAGAGAGGGCATGGTGATGGGGGCACACGTCGCTTCGCATCTTGTTGATAGAACAGGTGCAGACTTATGGCGGCTTAACAATGAGGTTAGAAAGCTTATTGATTTTGCGAGGTCAAAACAATCTCTCTCTATAGAACGAGAGATGGTCGATTTACTAGTAGAGCCCGAATTTTCTGCCAAGATTTTTACTCTTACCGATGCAATTCTTAATCAAAATGTAAGGCAGGCGGTTTCTTTGTTGGAAAAATTTTTAAGTGCAGGGGAAGATCCCTTGATGATTCTTAACATGATTGTTTATCAATTGAGGCAACTTCTAATAGTGTCCGATTCGAGCAAGCGCGGTTTGCGTGGTAAAGAGATTGCAAATCGAGGTTTGCTCCGTCCGTTTGTAGTAAATAAACTTATGCCACTGGTTAGGAAATTCTCACTTGAGGAGCTTAGTCTTGCTTACGGACGCTTGGGATTTATTGATTCGCAAATAAAGACTGGCAAGGTGGATGCCAAACTTGCAATGACTCTTTTTGTTGTGGAATTCTCAAGGATCTCATGATAGAATATTGGCAGGTAAGCCGATAGTATGTATGATTGGGCAAATCGCTGATTAGCTTACGCGCTGACTGGCTTATTAGCTTGTGACGGAGGGAAGTTGAAGCAGAAACTTCAACCACAGACAACTCGATACTTCATTGAAATACAGTGGAAACAGTTTTTTATTGTTTCTCTCCTTTTTGCAATTTTCATTGGCCTTTGGTTTCTCGCTCGCCCCTTTCAGTCAGATATGGCCAAGTACACCCCACCACTCGACGGCTTAAATACTCAGATTGAGATTAAAGTTTTGCCGGACGGAGTGCTTGAAATTGACGGCAAGAAGAGCAAAGAACGCTTTCTTCCAGATGGGGAGTGGGCGGTTTTACGTTACCCGATCATTGACGCTATTGGGACATATTACTCGGACTTTTCTATCAGGTTGTTGTTACCAAGGCCGGTTGCTTTTGGTTCGGAGTGTGAATTCTTAGGTATTCATGGAGTCGGATATTCAAGTTGCCAGATTGTTGATGACCAGACGATTCTTTATGACGCCTTTGATGTTAGTGAGACGGCTTCCCTGTCGGTTATCACCAAGCTTCCCAGGGACAGCATCAAGTTTCCTTTTCTAGCTGCAGTTTATAGTAAGTTGAATACTGGAAAATCCCTTGCCTGGGCATTAACTGCGGTAATCTTGCCTACGATAACATTTATTTATATGTTGTTTTTTATTACATGGCAGCGCCGAAAGCAGAATATTGATAAGTCAGACCAAATTTCAATAGCACCACCGATGGCTTTACCGCCAGCACTTGTTGGAGTACTACTGCATCAACGTGTCGGTTCTCGTGAAATTGCTGCGACCCTAATAGATCTAGCTAGCAGGGGAGGAATCTACATTATGGATAGAGAACACGACTTTGCTTTTACAAAGAATCGGACGCCTCGCCAAATATTACCGTATGAGCAATTATTACTCTCAAAAATATTTCGGGATGAAGGTGCTGTTTCCAATAGACAGATCATTGAATCACGTATCGGAAATCATCTATATAGTAAGAAAATTTCTCTTGTTGCATCGGAGTTGTATAGTTTGGCAACAAAATTGGGCTATTTCATAATCAATCCTCAGCGAGCACACGGAAAGTATCGCTTGATCGGGCTTGGCGGTTTATGTTTGGGTATCGTTGGCTTGGCGCTTAGTCTCAAGTTTTTCTCAAATCCGCCTTTTATCGCTTTTTTCTGGGTTGGTATGATGGTTTCCTCGATTGTTGTTTGGGTGACAGCTCGCAATATTCCAATTCGTTCTGTTGTCGGAAAGACAGCGCTTAGCAATTGGATTTCTTTTCGTAAATACTTAGCTAGTCCGGAGAAGATGCCGTTCTCGTATGATAGCCAAGAGGTTTTTCAAAAATATTTACCTTATGCTATTGTTCTTGACTGCGAGGCTGCCTGGGCTCAACGCTTTTCTGATCAAAACTTTACAGTCCCTGATTGGTTTGTATCAGAATCATCCAGTTTGAGTCTTCAGGATTTTTGTTTATCTCTCTTTCCAATTGTTGCTTTCATCTCGAAGAGTTTCGAAGCAATTATTGAACCGGGCTATGAGTAAAGGACATTGATGGGCTTGATTAACAAGATAATTTTTGGTGGTGGTATTGTCTTTGACCTTACAAAATGGGCTATTCTTTTGGTTGTGGTATTAACAGTGATTAACACCTTTTTCGTTGGAATTTTTGTGGTTGACGGGCCCTCAATGGAGACAACCTTGCATGATCGAGAGGTTGTGTTGTGGGGCAGGAACTCTTTTTCGAGTAAAGAGCCAGCGCGTGGTGAAATTGTGATGGTGAATTACCCGGGGGATCCGTTGCACAAAAAATATGTTAAGAGAATCGTTGGTTTGCCTGGTGAAAAAATTGATATACGAAGTGGCAAGGTATATATAAACGACAAACATATTCGGGAAGACTATTTGGATTCATCAGTGGAATCAACTCCTGACGGATCGTGGCAGATTGATGAGGGTAGGTTTTTTATTATGGGAGATAATCGCCCCAATTCAAATGACTCTCGTTTCTTCGGTCCGGTTGAGAAAGAATTTATCTTAGGTCGCGCACTTGCAGTAGTATTTCCTCGATTCACTGTTCCTGAGAGTAATTCAAAAATCCAAACCCCAGCCACCTGATTTTATTCCTTCAGTAATTACAAAAAATATGCCTAGATAGAGGCATATTTTTTGTTTTTTTGGAGTGAATATTACTTTTTCTTAGGTTTGAGGGAAGATTTTTTAGCACCGGCTTTCTTTGTTTTCTTGACTTGGGTAGTCACAGACTGTGTTGCTACTACTTTGGCTAGTCGCGATTTGAGGCGGGAAGCTTTGTTTTTGTGAACAACGTTTTTCTTGGCTGCCATGTCGAGTTCGCGGTAAGCTGCAGCGAGAAGTTCTGGAGTATAATTACCCTTAGTTATTGCAACTTTAACGCCTTTTACGGCATTTTTGATTTTAGCGCGGGTTACGTCGTTGATCGCCTTTTGGGCAATGCTGACACGCAAAGCTTTCTTTGCAGATTTGATAATTGGCATGTTTTTTCCTAAATTACATCTTAAAATACTTTAGCACAAAGTGCGGCTTAAGTAAAGGGCGGGATGAATAGCTTTGCAAAAGGAACAAGTTTGCGGTTTAATAGAGACATGTTGAAACAAAATATTCTTCTTAAAGAATACACCAATTACAAAATCGGTGGCCCGGCCAAGTACTTTTTGGAGATCCATTCCCTGGATGATCTTGAAAACGGAGTGCGCGAATGGGAATTCACCTCTCAAACGCTCGAGATGGAGGCCAGAAAAACTTACATTCTTGGTGGTGGCACGAACGTATTGTTCGATGATCGGGGCTTTAATGGACTAGTAATTTACAACGCTATTTCGGGAATCGAACGAATTAGCGAACATGAGGTTAAGTTCGGCTCCGGAATGCAATTTAAGGAAGCACTGAATTTCGCCCTAGAAACCAAACTCTCGGGCCTCGAGTGGGGTGGAGGGCTTCCGGGAAGTGTCGGCGGCGCTATTCGAGGCAATGCCGGTGCTTTTGGCGGTGAGATCAAGGATACTATTGTTAGTGTTGAGAGCATTGATATCAAAACTTTTCAGAAACACCATCGCAGTGCTTCCGAATGTCAGTTTGGATACCGTTCAAGCATCTTTAAGCAATTGCTACCAGATGAACTAATTACTTCTGGAACATTCTTTTTCGAGGGAAGAGACGAGGTTCATCTGAAACGCGTCGTCAAGGAGCACGAGGATTATCGTGAGGAACGCCAACCCCTTGATTTTCCAAGTGCCGGAAGTACATTCAAAAATGTTCCACTTGATCAGGTTCCTCTAGAGTGGCAAGAAAAGTTTGCCGACCAGATCAAAAACGATCCCTTCCCGGTCATGCCGGTAGCCTGGCTGCTTTCTGAGGCGGGACTTAAGGGAAAACAGGTCGGCGGGGCAAAGATTTCTGAGAAACACCCAAACTTTTTTATCAACACAGGTGGTGCCTCATCGGTTGATTTAAAAGAGTTGCTTAATTACGCACAAAAGAATGTAAAAGAAAAATTTAACATACTGATTGAGCCGGAAATAATAATTGTGGAGTACTAATGGCTAAAATTGAAAAGGACACTTTTGATGAAGAGATTGGCATTTGCCAAAAAGCCTCTGCTGAACATGGCGGCGAATGCGCCTGGGGAAAATGTGAAAGTTGTGGGGTTGTTCCAATGCTTCACAAACTTTACAAAGGGGAACTGATAGAAGACCCTACTACTATAGAAGACCTTCGTTCTCAATATCTTGGGTAGTGATTTTTTGTACTGCTGTCATATTGACAGGCTAACGAACACTTGTTAGTCTGTTATTTGTGTCTAATACAAAGGAAAAAATTTTTAATGCAGCTCTGGACTTGTTTGCGGAGGTTGGTTATCGATCAACTTCTGTTCGAGATATTGCGGAGAAGGTAGGAATTAGGGAGAGCTCTATCTATAACCACTATCAAAGCAAAGAAGCGATTCTTGATGATATTTTAAACTCATTTATTAAAGACAACCTTGCTGATTTTCCGAATGAAGATGTATTGCTTGCAAGCATGTCCCAGAACACTGTTGAAGAATTTTGGATTCTGGGTCAGGAGAGATTTCATCGTTTCATTACAAGCCCTGGGGTAGAAAAAACTTTTCGGATTATGATGAGTACTCATTTTTACAATCCAAGGGCTCAGCACACTCTGCTCTCGCTTCTTCACTGGTATATTGGCCAAGTTGAGATAATTCTAGAGAGAATGATTAAAAAAAACTTGATTAGAAAAGTTGACTCAAGAGTTGCTGCAACTCAGTATGTTTACGTTATCCTCGCGTTCCTGCTCGAGCTCTTTGCTACAGATACAAGCAAGCGTCAACAAGCAATAATTGAATCAACCGTAAATAAACACATCGAGTTTTTTTTCAATAATTTAAAACAAAAACCGTAAAGGAAAGGAAAAATGAATCTGACAAAATTTGCAATCAAGCGCCCCTTGGCACTCCTGATGGTTGTGCTTGCACTATTTATCTTCGGTATAAAATCATACAACGGTATGAAAACCAGCCTGATGCCGGAGACAAACATTCCCTTTGTGCTTGTCCAAACCATCTATCCCGGAGCTAGTGCCGAAGTAATTGAATCCCAGGTTACCGCTCCGCTGGAGAAGCAGCTTTTTTCCTTGCCCGGTATAAAGAATGTAACCTCATATTCGCTAAAAAACGTATCATCAGTGGCGCTTGAATTTAATATGGATCGTGATCCTGATCAGGCTGTGGCTGATGTAAACAAGCGAGTGAATGAGTTTAAGACCAATCTGCCGGAGGACGCGGCCGACCCCGCTATCCAGAAGATCGATAATAATGCCTCATCTGTTATTGATTATGCCCTTTATTCCGATAACAAAAATACACTTGAGCGTTATGTACAGGATGATCTGAAGTCACGGATTGAAAGAATTGAGGGTGTCGGTCAAGTTAACATCTTCGGACTAAGTGAGAAAGAGGTTAGAGTCACATTGAAAAGCGATGCTGCTTCTCGCGGGATTACCTCTACGGCTATTTCTGATGCTTTAGCAAATAAAGCTTTCGGTGCGAAACTGCCCTCTGTTGTTCCGCTTGGTTCTGTCAAAGAAGGTGAGAGAGACCTTTCGGTTGAGATTAATTCAGAGATCACCTCGCTGGAGGAAATCAAAAACCTTTCTATTGTGTCCACCGCTAACGGGAGTCAGCGATCTTTACCTGTCAAGATCGGCGAAGTTGCCGATGTCGAGCTAGTAGATAAAGAAAGTGAGACATATTTCCGTACAAACGGAAAGTCGGCAGTAGGTATTTCGGTAATGAAACAATCCGACGCTTCTGATGTAAACGTTGCAACCGAAGTAAAGAAACTGCTTGGCGGGGAAAAGTCGCTGCCAGTAACCAAGATGGTGGCCGGTGTAGTTGGTTTTCATTTTGAAAAGGAGCAATACGAGCCGGAGCTGGACTTGGCTAAAGAGGGAATTACGGCCAAGGTAACGAGCGATCCCTCTATATATATTAAAGAGTCGGTAAACGGTGTCCTTGAGAGTCTGATTGAGGGAGTAATTTTGACCGGACTTTTTCTGCTTCTTTTCTTGCGCAGTATTCGCTCGACCTTGATTGTCTTAGTTTCAATTCCGACAGCACTGGTAATTACATTTATCGGAATGAAAGCATTCGGCTTTACTCTGAATGTTTTATCCCTCTTGGGAGTAGCCATGTCGATCGGTATTTTGGTTGATGACTCGATCGTCGTGATTGAAAACATTTTTGCAAAGTTAAAGAAAATTTCCGATCCGGAAGAAGCTGCCTATACGGGAAGAATGGAGATTGGTGGGGCTGCGCTGGCAATTACAATGGTGGATGTTGTTGTTTATCTGCCACTTGCTCTTTTGACCGGCATGGTCGGGCAATTTTTCAAGCAGTTTGCTGCCGTAGTGGTGGTTGCAACACTTGCCTCACTGGTGATTGCTTTTACTCTGACCCCGATGCTTTCAGCTAAGCTTGTCAGCCAGAAGGATGAAGAAGGTTACCGATGGCTTAAGTGGTTCGATAGTTTTATCCAATGGCTCAAGGTTAAATATGCCGCTTTTCTAGAAAAAATTACTCAGACGGGCTGGAGGGTTGCTGCCACAATTATTCTCGTCTTTGCCGTTCTTTTCGGTTCAATAATTATCTCCGCTCCGAATCTGAAGCAGGAGTTTATGGCTAGCGGAGATGACGGTACGGGCGCTCTATCGATTGAATTGCCAATCGGAACAAATGTTTCTGCTACGAACAATCAAACATTGAAGATTGAGGAATTGCTAAAAAACGAGATAAGGGTTAAGGATTACTATGTCACAGCCGGTTCCGGTAGTCAGGGAAACACCGCAAGCATTCGAATGTATTATGGATCCAAAGAAGATCGTTCCCAGAGTTCCAAGGAGATCACCAATGATTTGCAAGAAAAATTCAAAGGGATTTTGCCTGGAGATGCCATCGTGACGGCAAGTGTAGCAAGCCAGGGCTGGGGCAACAAAGAAGTGATGTATACTCTCTCGGGTCCGGATTTCAACAAATTAATTGCATTAAGTAGTGAATTTGAAAAGAAAGCACAGGAGAAAGATCTCTTTAAGGATATTTCGCTTTCTTTGGGTCGCAAGACAGAAAGTTTGATTGTGGATATGGGAGAAAAGTCCAGTAGTCTTGGTGTAAACCCCGTTGCGGTTCTTTCTGCTACAAGCGGTAAGATTAAGTCGAATACTTCAGGAAAATTCATTCAAGGGAGCGAAGAGATCGATATCGTGGTTGATGACAAAAGTAAAATTACTACTGAAAAGGAGTTACGCTCAATTGCATTGGCGCCCGGACTAACGCTAGAAGGTTCAACCGAGATTAAAAGGGCTGAAAGTTATCCTCAGATTGAGCATAGGGATAAGGAGCGAGCAATTTCTTTTGGTGCGAATCTAAAGCCCGGTGCCGATTCCGGAAAAGCTGCCAAAGAGATAAACCAGATAATTGCAGATTTGAAGTTGGAAGATGGTTATGAAATTAAGGCCGATTCTTCCACTCGTATGATGGAAGAGGGCTTCGCCGAACTTGGTAGTGCCGTTTTGCTTTCGATCGGATTGATATTCATGGTTATGGTTGCACTTTATGAATCGTTACTCATCCCCTTTGTGATAATGTTTACCTTGCCGACGGCTGTCGGCGGTTCCTTCCTGCTTCTTTACATCTTGGGGGCACCGATGGATATTACTGCCATGGTTGGATTTATCGCCCTGATGGGATTGGTAGCAAAAAATGGTATCTTGCTTGTTGATTTCATAGAACGTGCAAGAAAGGAGGGTGTCGAGGTTCGTCAGGCTGTAATTCAATCTGGTAAAGCTCGTTTGCGCCCGATTCTGATGACGACGCTCGCTATCGTGGTCGCATCGATTCCGCTTGTCTTGGGTAATGTTCCCGGGTCAGAGTTCCGTCGTGGTATTGCCATCGTCTTTATCGGTGGCTTAACCTCATCGCTACTCCTTACCCTTGTACTGGTGCCGGCTGTCTATCTCGCAGTCAATTCAGCGCGGGAGAGATTTTACAACCGCCGAGCCAGGAAAAAGGGTAGCAAGCCGAAGAAAGTTGCAACTGAAAGTCCGGCTTTAGCCATTGATTAGCCATTCATCAAGTCCCTTTCCTAGTTTAGGAGAGGGTTGGGGTGAGGCGGTGCGATGATGATAGCGCCATACTTTTCAAAGATATGATCGTTCATAGCTCTACCGCCATAAGCACCATCACCAACAGCAATCTAGTGTATTCGTTTAAGATGTACTGCTCGGGTCTTGAGTCATGAACATCACCAGGAGCGAAGTAGAGCCCCTGATGGTAGAGCAAAAGCCAATTATGAAGATCTTTAATTGTTTTACTTCTAACTGTAAGACTATTCCAGACAAGAGCACAAACCAGTTCACCGTCAGTCATCTTGCTGGGTCGACCAGGGTGTTTGTTTTCACGAGGTAGTAAGTCGTCTATCATCACATAGAGATCAGTGATAAGACTAGGTTGCAAAAAGAGCATAGTTTCCCTCCAATTTGTTTTTGTTTTATTCGATGCAGAATAACTATACAACGAATTGAGGAGATATGCTCTTTTTTGAGATCAAAAATTAATTTTCGGATTCACGGTTTTTGGGCTTGATCCTCTTCTTGTTCTTTGGGCTAGACCTGAGTCCGAGAGTGGAGGAGGAGGTCACCATTGTGGGGTACGAGGAAGTGTTCCACAACGGCGAGTACCGGCATTGGGTGACGACAGGGGTCGTCTGCCGTGTCGGCAGCGGCCAAGAGCGGCTCGATGTTCGCCGTTCTCTCTTGAACGGCCGGAAGACGGAGGACGTCTTCCGGGTCGGTGGCGAGTACCGGGTGTTGGTGACTGGGGAGCGCCAGCACTCGATGTTTCCCCGGCGGATCGAGGCAATCCTGCCGTGAGGCAGGGGAAAGGAGGGCGGTCGGGAAGGCTCGAGTATTGACGTATTTACGCTATCGTATCGACTCGAGCCTTCCAAACCCAAATTGTCATATTCAATATTGAGTTATAAAAAATTTTAGAAGGCTGAATAGCTTATCATCGGCTCTCGGTTTTCTTTAATTGGCTGTTTAAGTTCAATTTCTCCCAGTGCTAATTTTGCGGCATAGGTCGCATGGAGATTAGTGGTATCAAATACCGGCACGGAGACATCAGCTTGCTTTATCAGAAGCGGAATCTCAGTACACCCCAGAATTATCCCCTGTGCTCCATTTGTAATCAGTTCTTCAACTATTTTTAGATATCGGGTCTTTGATTTATTTTTTAACACTCCGTAGCAAAGTTCTTTATAAATAACATCGCTGATAAAGTTTCTATCCTTTTTGTTCGGAACAATAACCTCTAGCCCGTATTTTTTCTCGAGCCTACCCTTGATATAGTTTTGCTCCATTGTATAAACCGTACCAAGGAGACCGACTTTACTTATTCCGGCATCTAAAGCCGCGTGGCCTGTGACATCGGCGATATGAATTACAGGAACAGAAAGCTTGTTTTTTATCCTCTCTACTGACTCATTGCCGGTATTAGAACAGATAAAGATAATGTCGGCACCGGCTTTTTCCAGCCGCTTTGCCTCATTTAAGATTAATTCGGCGGCATCTTGCCAGTGGCCGGCATGTTGCAGCTTTTCCAGGGTGTGAAAATCAATGGAAGAGAGAAGAATCGGGGCAGAGTGAAGGTCTCCTAGTTTTTCCTGAACATAATCATTAATAATTCTGTAGTAATCCACCGTTGACTGCCAGCTCATTCCGCCGATTAAGCCGATTGTTTTCATTTCTTTCCTTCTTTAATTCCTCTAAAAATTTATCTGAATTTTGAATGCCTTATGGTATCAAAAAAGCTCCTTTCGGAGCCTTAGTGATTATAGTTAGAACTACCAAAACCAAGCACTCCGTCAGAAGCGTGAAATCATAATCATAATAATGGAGAAAGCGCTTGGTTTCATTGTTGTAATTGTACGACTCGTTTGTATTATTGTCAATGATTGTTGACTTTAATGCTGTTCGTGCATGAATAATCGCAACAATAAAAAACTATGCAAAATAATTACCTTTAAAATATTTTGTGTTTCTGATTAATAATGTTCTTTTTACTTTGATCTATGGCTCCATCATTGATTCAGGGGTTGCTTGCATTACAGAAAAGTAGTTTCCTTCTGTGTCGATGAACGATTGCATCGTGCCTACTTCGGGTATATCCATCTTTTCAGAGAAAGCTTTTCCGCCATTTTCCACAATTTTTTCTCTGGTCTTGTCGATATCTTCAACGTCGATCGTGCAAGCAAAGGCGTTATTGCCGGCATCTGGATCTGCTGGTACAGTTCTTTTCATCAGTCCGCCGTCAATTCCTTGCTCTGTTTTGGGTCCTGTCGTTATCATCCAATATTCCATTGTGTCGTCACTGCCCTCCCATTTTTCAATGCTCCAGCCAAAAACTTTGGTATAAAAGTTGATAGCTCTCTCTGGATCATCAGCACTGATGTCAAAATGAACTACTCGATTCATGGTTACTCCTGCGCTTAATTTCCACCATTATATGCTTGGTGGTACGATTAATGGAATGTTGTTTTTCACATAAGAAAATTGTTGCTTGCCTGTTAAACGATTGGTATAATTATGCAAAGTTAAAAGGAGGTTTTTGTGTTTAATAGGTTTTCCAAAAAAGCAATAAGTATTTCTATAGTGCTTCTTTTTGTTGCCGTTGCCTCTGTTTTCTATGTAAG
>DAOOSE010000007.1:0-18186 GCA_035389625.1 bacterium | reverse complement strand
TCTCTCTATACGAAAGTTCTACATTTCTAATTATATATCTCTTAAAACTTCTTCATACGATTCTGCTCTAATTACGCGAAAATTCTTCTCAACTTCTCTTGTCCACAAATCAATTTCACCCTCAATACCTGAAGCCTTAGGAAGAATAAATCCCCAAATTGAGCATCCTGTTTTCTTTAATTCAGGAAGGAAGTAATTAAAGCCCCACTCAACGTCTTCAGTTACATCTTCAAAACCATTTCTGGCATCTACAATAAATACGCTGCCTGCATGTTCACGAAGCATTTCAAGAGAAGCTTCAACTGGTTTTCGATAATCATCGAAGTGAGCTTCTTTCTTCCATGTGTGTAAAACAGCATTATCTTTTTCTATATACTCAGTTCTTGCATAATCACTTTCAAACATAATAATTACCCTCAATAACCTCATTTTGAAACATCTAATTCCTAAGATAACAAAAGCTTCTTAACAGGTATATCCCGGTTTTTTGTAGAGATATTCTTCTGCTGGTACTATTTGCTTATCCCAAACTTCTGTTTTCCAATCAGCCTGATTGACTTCTTTTATGGCGACAGAAACACCTGATACATTACAGCCCAAAGTGTTTGCTATAATCTCAGCTACGCCTTCGGCGCATTCAGCTTTCTGCTTATCGGTCCTACCTGGATAACAACTAATCTCAACATGTGGCATGCCTCATCCTCCAAATTTCTGTGATTACTATAGTATCAATTCTGCTCTCACAAGAATCTCCTACAAATTTAATATACGGATACGAAATATAGCACTTCGTATCCGTATCGACTTTAATGTTAACACAGAATCTCTTAATGATGCAAAAAATCCTCAGTCACTTACACCTAAGTTACTTACACTAAGCAGAAGCTTTACTTGCCCTGTTTAGCAACGAGCCTCTTCTTAGCTGCATAGAGCTTGGACATTGTTCCGGTAGCGAAGATGATACTCAAAATCATTGCTCCAACAGCTAATCCTAAGGTTGCTCCTTCAAGAAAACCTGTAAGGAAAGTCTCAGGCAATTCTAATTCGCTCATTACCACGTTCGCAATAAGAGCGATTATTCCAAGAACAGAATATACGATTACAACTCTCGAACTGCGTTTCTTGCCCTCGTTCTCATATTCTGCGACTCTTAAAATTGTTTCTTTCATTTCCTCTTCCATCTTACCGTTTCTCCTTTCGCCATCTAAAATTTCGCGAAGGTCAACAGAATATAGATCAGATAGTTCAATCAATATATCAATGTCTGGCAAGTTGCTCCCCGTCTCCCAACGAGATACGGTTCTTCTTGCAACATTCAACTTAGTAGCTAGCTGTTCTTGGGTTAAGCGCTTACCTTTTCTAAGTTCTGATAGAAAATTACCAATTTTGATTTGATCCATTTCTGACGACCTCCTTTATGATGGTAGGTTAGGCTTTTTTCCTTTCGAAAAACAGGACACAGAATGAGCAAATAGCGATGAGACATGCCGTGTCATTCTAATTAATGCAATCTTACTCGAGTAGAATCGCTAGGGCTGGCTGTAAGGATTAGACTCTCTTTTCGAGATGCAGAAGGCTACCCTAAGGCCTGCTGTCTCTTCTTCATTCGCGACCAATTAATGAAGCCATAAACGTCGTTAAGAAGGAACATCATGAAACAAATGTTGACTGAAATATATGATGTATCTTCTATACAGGCAAGTGTCCAAAGCACTATCAGCACCACGTCGTTCAAAGCATATGCAATCGCGTAGTACGGACTTCTTCGGAAAGTCAAATATGTAGCCACAAAGCTTGTAGCTACTGAGACAGTGCTTGGAATCAAATTCTGCGTGTTGAAAAACTTTAGTATGAAATAAAAGCCTACCGTTACGGCAGTAGCAAGAATAGCAAGAAAATAATACTCTTTGCTTTTGAGACTGTTTACTTCAACTTCCGACTTGTTACCCTTATACGGGTTACGAAGCCAAGAAATTAAGGCTAATACCGCCATCGGCCCAGTCATACCAAGATATGTAATCATCTCACCATAGTACGCATACGAGTAGGAGATTATGCCATACAAAATGCTGAAAGCTATCGTTAAGACTTGTCCAATTGGATTGCCCTTGGAGATAAAAATCAATGCGGAAACGCCAATAAGCGACGCCAGAAAGGCTAGATAATTCGACCTATCAAAAATCAAGAAACCAAGCGCTACCATCGTGACCGATAGCCCCCAAATAATTAGTTCGGTTCTCGAAAAGTATTGTTTGCTAACCTTATCCGTCTTCATCTTGCTTAGATGTCTTCCTGAAATCTAGCTCGACACTCTTCAATAATTTGGACAGCTTCTTCTTTATCATGATAATCCCCGGTAGTAACCTCTACCTTCTGGAGCACTTTGTAGTTATCAAAAAAATTCTTTATTTCCTTTAGAATAAACGCGGGCAACTCTTTAAGATCATGATACGAATCATATCTCGGATCACAGTCGATAACTGAAATCAATTTATAATCAATCTTGCCACCGTCAATCATCTCAAGGTATCCCAACACTCTGGCAGGAACATAACATCCAGGATAAGTCGGATTATCACTAATCACGAGAATATCAAGTGGATCGCCATCTGGAGCTAAAGTATGCTCAATAATTCCGTACTCAGCAGGATATACCATTGAAGCATATAAAACTCTTTCGAGCTTTATCTTCCCCGTCTCGTGATCGACTTCGTACTTGTTCTTTGAATGAAGTGGAATTTCAATTAAAGCGTCTACTACGTTATCCATATTGATTCTCCAAACTCATAAACTTTTCCGATTGATTTACTACTAATATTGTAACGCATTATTCAGTAGATTTTCTTACATAATGCTCGAAAAGGATTCAGACGAATCTTCTTATATTGTGTACCCCATCGCTTTGGCTACTTCACTCGCTTGATCATATCCAATCAAGTGAGAAAGCAAATGGAATGCCACATCTGCTGCTGTCTCTGGGCAAAAACTAGTTATAACATTGTTATCAATTACTATCCGCTCGTCAGGAATGACATTGACTCCAAACTCAGCTAATTGCTTCTGTCTGACACCGTTACGAAGATGATATGTAGTTGCTTTTCGACCATTAAGAATACCACTTTTCCCAAGAGGCAAGGCGGCTACACAAATACTGGCTATGTGCTTTCCTTGACTATCAAACTCTTTAGAAACCTTCGTTCATTAAAGAACCTCCTGACCGATTCGGTTAGTATATTTCGTATACTAATACTACTGACCAAATTTGTTAAGGCCATTAAGAATAATAAAAGAGGATACCTTCTAGATTAGTCTAGAATATATCCTCTCTAATAGGTGAGTTCTTTCAATCAGCTACTTTCAATATCATTCTTTTGGATTCTGTAGTATTCTTTCTTCTTATCTGAAGATAGCGATCTTACAATGGGAGAACCTAATTCACACCATTTTCTTACCATTTCTAGTTCTTCCATAAAGATACAGTGCTTGAATTGATTATTTTGAACACCCTGAATGCACTTGTTGATTTCAATCCACATAACCTCTTCGACTTCTTCAGTTTGCAATGTAAATTCTTTTTCCGGCAAGTCCATCTCTAATATATATATTTTACTTACTTGTCGATCGATGAATAAAACCTCTTCAAATGCTTCTTCGAACTCTATTTTTCGAATACCTATTTCAATAAGCTCATCTTCTTTAGCCACTATACCTAGTTCTTCATTCAATTCGCGGACTGCTGATTCTAAATAATCACCACCTGCTGTAATATGCCCCGCAGACGAAATGTCATAACACCCTGGATATGAATCTTTGTTTTTACTTCTTTTTTGTAATAAAACTTCATATAAGCCATGTTTTTTTCTAACAACCCAAACATGAGATGTTCGATGCCAAGTTCCATACTGGTGCACTAATTTGCGCCATCTTGTTTTACCTATTAATACGCCTTTTTCATCACAAATATCAAAAAGTTCTAGTTCCTTCTGATCTAAGATAGCACTCACTAATTTATCCTTATTATATTCAAGTTTCAAAGAAAAGAATTCTTTATGAGATTTCAACAAATCCAAAAAAATGTAATCCCCTTCCCAAAGATTAAGGTTGATGAGCGAATCAATGGAAACCCACTCTAATACACCCTCATCACACTCAATCAATTCGCCTTCATAGGAATATCCCTCATACAGACACATATACTCGCAAAATCCAGTCTCCGTAACAAAGGTTACAATTCCTCGAAAAGCATACTCTAGCAACGTTAGTCCTGTTTCTTCCTTCACCTCTCGAAAAAGACATTCTTGTGGACTTTCCCCCGATTCGAGATGGCCACCCACTCCGATCCATTTATCTTTATTAATATCTTGTTCTTTCTTGGTTCGATGTAGCATTAGATAGTTTTCTTGATTCTTAATATAACAAAGTACTGTCAATGGACTTTTCATATCTGCTCCTATCCCCAAGAGTCATTTTCAGACTTTGCGTTCAGACTTCCAAAACCGATTATGACTGATAGTAATTATACTTTAACATAGTATCTTCTAAGTAACTTTATTCTCCATTAGAAGTATTATCTTTTATGTTGTTTTGCTATCAGCTTGTTCAAATAATACTCTCGCTTGATTTCCTCTTCTTCCACTCCTCACTTTTGCTTCTTGAAGCATTTTTGCTACCTTCAATATGAGTATGAAGGTGAATGAAACTGACTAGTCCACATTAACAAGGATATTGACATTCCATGTATAAGGTGATAGAAATTGTTTTAGCACCTAAACATTTAATCACCTAAACTATATAACAACTAAATACAAGGAGGCCACATGAGTAAAATAACTCATATTAAAGCCGGTTCAAATTGCTATCTGATTCAGCAGAATGGATCTGCAATTCTAGTGGATACAGGCTTTATTGGAAATGAGAAGAAAATATTAGCGGCTTGTAAAGATCTGCCGGTAAAGCTTATTGTAATAACACATGGTCACTTAGACCATATTCAAAATGCTGCATTTCTGTCTGAGCAACTTCATGTACCAATTGCTATGAGCCGATATGATTTAGATTTAGTTCGTGACAATTTGTGTCGTGAGATGAAATCGAAAGGACTGCTCGGTCATATTGTACGTGTTTTTTCCATACTGAGTGCAAAAGGTGCGAGAATGAGAGATTTCACACCAGACATCTTTTTGAAGGAAGGGGATCATCTTAATCAATATGGTGTGAATGCGGAGATTTTGGAGTTACCAGGACATACTGAAGGGTCTATTGGTATAAAGCTTGATGATTGTATTTTTGTTGGGGATGCCTTGATGAATATACTGACTCCGAGAGTATCACTCATTTATGAGAATAGGAACGAAATGCTTAAAAGCGCAGAAAAAATAACGGGTCTTGGTGAATTGCAAATTTATTATGGACACGGAAAAACAACGAGTAACAGAAAGTGGGTAGATAATTATGCGGGATTATGATAGGTTACTTGATCAAATTGAACAGTTCATAAATAAGTATAATCAGATAGAAAGCAGTAGTAGAGATTATGGCGCCGGTGTTCTATTATCACGAACTGAGATTCATTTGATTGCAGCCATTGGAGACAATCCGGGGATCGGAGTCAATAAGCTTGCCGTACTCAAAGGAGTATCCGATGGAGCTGTCTCTCAGATGATCCGTAAGTTGGTGCAAAAAAACCTAGTGAATAAAGCAATATCAAAAGAGTCAGAAGCTAAAGTTGAATTAACGCTTACCGAAAAGGGGCATGTCTGTTATTTGGATCATAAAGAATACCATGAAAAATCAAACAAAAAGTGGGGACTTCTTTTGGATGAATTCGATGATCAAAACTATGAGAAAATACAGAACATGCTGGAATCAGCGAATAAGATGTTGGATTGAACCTAATAATTCCTTCTAACAGAAATGGAGACGAATTTGAATCCAAAATGTCAGTGCGTTAATTTAAAATGCCCAAACAAAGGCAATTGCCCGGCCTGTATTAAGAATCACCATAAATTTCTGCATACATATTGTCGAGCCGGAAAGCTAGAACGTTTCATCAGGAAGGTATATGCAAAATTGCCATTTTGAAAGCAAAATACTTGCTTTCAGTTTGAAATACTGACTTCCATAGGTGTCGAAATTAGTTTTACATCTCTAGTTGACACAGCCATTTTCTACACTTTATGGCTGTCTATGATCGTTCGTCATTATCCTCTAAGATAGCGGCTTCATCGTTGGGAGCTCATCTTAGCTCTATTCGTATTCACTTATATCTTCTCAACAGGCGTCATTTACGCTTCTTACAGTACCTCTTGATTACACCAAATTTGCATAACTTCTCGTATATTTTCGAGATTTGGGTGTATATCACACTACTGAACATCCTGTCTTCATGAAATCATCAAAAGCATCAAACTCGCGTTTATTTAAGTCTTTTGTAACATCAGCATAAATCTGTAAAGTCGTGCTAATATCACTGTCTCCAGGCGCGCTTAAACATATAAGGTTTCTTATCGTCCGAAGCTGTATCCATTTTCGTAGTCTCCATCAACATATATATCGAATTCGAAGTCTGTGAGGTTATATACGCAGGACCACTCCGTAAAGTCTCCCTGTGAGACTGCCTCGAGAAGATCTCTTCCCTGTGCGGGGGTTAATATATTATTGTTATCTTCAAGTGTGTCATCGAGAATTCCAAGCCTTTCATCGGCACCGATATCAAACCATTCACCAGGCGTGAGAACTGAATTCGTACAGGTATCTGCCTCGTTAACATACATCTCATTCTCTATCCACTCTACTACGACCGATCTTCCGCTGCTGTCGCAGATAAACAGATGGTATGTAACATCAAGTGCTGAGTTCATGTCATACTGACCTAGCAGATCAATTGCCTCATCAACAGAAGCACAGCTGTCGAGTATGACTCTAATCATCGAGTAGAAGATTACATCCGGATTATCGGTATCTTGGTGCGTCTCAGGAATATCAAGCTCAAGTAACGCTATACCCAATCCTGTCTCATTAATTCCATCACAGCATACATATGGTGCAGCAAGCATGAGGAGTCTGCCTACTGTCGAATCAGAATCCAGACCATAGTCACCGCTTACACCGAGGACAGCAAGGTCTGCACATGCATATGAAGCATATCCGTCGCTGGGATCAGTGTAGATCACAAGTGTATCTGTATCAGGATAATCCATATTACGTCCGAAAAGCTGATCACCATCTTCTGTTGCCGAAGCAAATGCAGCACATCCGAAGTTGCTCTCATCTACCTCAACAGGAGCATTGAAGAACTCCTCGCTTCTGATGAATTCGACGAGTTCATCAGTGGAAGTAATATTGGCCTCAAGAAGTTCGTCTGTCTTAAGATCACCATAGTAAGTCATAGAATAGAGCCCATCTCCTTCATTCTCTATTGATAGGAAAGATCTTAATTTATTAAATGTGATAACTACTGCCACACCTACAACAATCACCAGTACAACAGTGGTAATCAGAATAGCCCTAAGAGGTGACTTCTTCATAAGGAGTGCTATCAGAACAACAATCGAGAACAATACGAACACTGCACCTGTAATGCATAAAGCAACTCTTGGAATGTCAGACTCGTTTGTCATCTCGATAACCTCAAGATAGTAGGGCGAGATATGATTCCAGGTCTCTTCCCTCTCTTCTTCAGAAATCTCGATGTCAGTTGTCTCTTCTATCCAATCGTAGTAATCAAGCGTAACGTCGTAGACATCTTCTTGCACACCGCTATCAGCTTTATGAACAACAGCCACATAAGTCCTGCCATCCAATATCTCATCATAGAAGCTGTCCTGTATATCCACAGGAAGATCACAACGTATCAGAGAATAATCCCCTGTATCTTCATCGTGATACACGATATAAGCGTGATCCTTATTAGGAGAATCGAACCCAGAAATAGTACCCGCCATAGTGACAGTCTTACCTATCATATTGTCTGTCAGGTCAAAACCATTCAAGCCTTCTTCATCACCAGATTTATAAAAAATGCTGCCGAGGATCAATAACGCGCCAAATATAAATAAAATTGTAGTTATAATAAATCTCTTAATTTTTCCCATGCGATAGATTATAAGAATATTAATTAGCTTTGTCAAACAATAATCTCATAATCCGCAACAGCCTCTGCGAAGCTCTTGTCATGCTCTACAAACAGCATAGTAAGAGTGCTCTCTTTAAGCATTCTCTTGATCTTTTCGCGCATGTACACGTCAATGAAATTATGAAGGCTACATTTTGAAATGCGTATCTCAGTTCCTTACAGATTTCAAACGCATCTTTACATAACTACTTTGTATCTGTTATCGCCTCCCTCAGGTTGCAATCCTGATTCTGACTTATCCCCTTAATGGAGCATCGCAGTTTTAAATTAATCAGGGGATAAATATTGGAATGATATAATTACATCGAAGTAGTCAATTAACTTATGATTTTCTTTATATTGGAGGTGAGGCAATATGAAAAAGATGATAGTTTTTATTATAAGTATAATGATTTCACTCTTTATTCTTGTTTCTTGTAAATCAACAACAGTTCCGGATGTTGAGGTTGTCTCACAATACACAGAAGAAGAATTACAGGAACTTGCTTCCCAAATAAATGAGGAATCTCTTATTGCAAATTGGGGTGAACCGCAGGAGGTTGATAATAGGAGATTTTGGTCAGTTCCACTTGAAGGTGCAACAGAGTATTTAATTGCAGAAGTGGAAGATGGAAACGTTATATCTTTGACTAAATCCCAGTATCTCTATGTTACTGTTGTAGAAGATGGTTACTGCTTATATGGATTGAATGAGTATTCAACTGATAGTGGAAACCTTGCTGTTATGCCATCACAGGATGTTTTTGGGAATGCTATTGAGTCTGAAAAAGGTGATATGTTCGTTTTCCAATTTGACGGTGTGATCATGGAAACATATCCGGCACAACTCAATTTACCCTATTCCGCAACTCTTATGGGGCAGCTATCTGAAGAAGAAATAGCTGCTATTACTGAACAAATCACACTGCCATAATCAATAAACTCGCAATTTTCGTGACCTAACATAAACGGAAATAAGTCTGCCCAAGGCAATTGCTAGGTTTGCTCCCCAAATTACAGTCATGATCTTCACCTCCATATCCTTAAGATAAGGATATGGAGCAGGGCTAATTATTTCCAATGTGCGATGGAATTTCCAAAATTACCGTGACTTCATCTTACAGACCTCTACACTTCTAGAACAGAAGTTCACTAATCTCTACAAATTAAAACCACGAGGTATGAATTCTCGTGGTCCTATAGAAAATCTAATTTGTAAAATGTACGATTTTATCGAGCTTTGGGGACTTTGGCATCCGATTGGCATCCTAAACGGCGTTTTCAAAATCACAAACCTTTTAAAATCAAGGGTTCCCAGCGTTAATATTAGCTCAAAGGCTTCATCGTCGGGATTTCAGTAAGGCTTCGCACGATACTATACTGTTCCATACTATACCCTACCTCTTTCCTCATAACTTCTTCTTCCGTTCCACGATTCTCCACGATGCTCTATCTTTGGCCTGTTGGCCGTGGAGTAAATCGTGGCGTAAGTGGTGTAAGCCTCAAATGTGAGGCACCGAAATTACGCGAAAGTATTGTACCATATTTATCTCGGTTCCGCAACGGATTCCTTTATTTTTGATCGCCAGTCCGAGAAATTCTTATGTATAACAGCAAGATCATCGTCCTCGTCAGATGAAATATATATGTGCGCTTTCTGGAAAGCTTTCTTTATCTCACGGGCGTATGCCGTCTCTTTCACATCCTTATTGTGAGGGATTCGGATCAGTTTGATGTGTCTCTTGCTGCATATGTACTCTTTAACGGCTCCAGCCCTTGATGCACCGGAAGACTCTATTGCAAGACTTAATTCCGGGATATATGCTTCGAGCGGAATGCCGATCTCTGCGTCAGAATTAATTATAGGTTTCATACCTTGGCGACCGGCATAAAGAATGATGAGAAGTTGAGGTACAAGTTCATGGAACTCTTTCTCACAAACCGAGCATCCTAAACCGTCTATTGCCCTGTCGCGGATGCGCGCCTTCCATTGATGCCCGTAAGCACATTTCCACCAGACGCTGCGCAGTGAATTTCTCGAAATGCTTCCAGGCATGATTCCTTTGTTTTTCTCCGTGTCCCATTCGCACATAAGCGCCGGGTCCGTCGTTGCAAAATCGTTATACCCCGACAACACAGCTCGATCCGCACATACGGGGCAGGCTGCTCCTCTAACTCGTGACTTGACCTGCGACTTCCATTCAAAACCGCAGGTCTTGCAGTGCCACCAAACATTCTTCTGAGATTTCTCATTGACCGCATCTGGCGTCAGAGGAAAATTGCGATCTGACCATTCCCCGGCAAGCTGCGGCTGTTTTGTCGCAAAGTCGTTAAATCCTTTCAGCAGCAGAATGTCGCTGCAATAAGGGCATTTGCTGCCATAGGAGCGCGTTGAAATAAGCGTGTTCCATTCGTGCCCGTGGCTGCACTTCCACCAAACCTTTCGGTTCGCAAACGCTGTGACCATTGAGGGCAACAAAGGCAGATTACGATCCGACCATTCCGCGGCAACCTCTGGAAAAAGGCTTTCCAGATCGTTGAAACCGGAAAGCACGAGATTATGAGAGCAATAGGGACATCCGGTTCCCTGAACTCGGCTTTTTACCGCTGCTGTCCATTCATGACCACAGGAACCAGCCCAAATCACTTTCTTGTGAGAACCGATGCTTATCAGTGTCGGCTTCAGTTCGCCGTTCTTGGGAGACCATTCCGCCGCAATTCGCGGGTAAAGCGTTGCAAGGTCATTGATTCCTTCGGCAACTCTCGCGCCTGAACAGACGGGACAGTTTTCACCGGATGAACGGCTCTTAGGACTTGCCTGCCATTCGTGACCGCAGTGTCCTTTCCACCACACCGGCTTATTCGACCCGTATGATATGTTGTCTGGTGTCAATGAACCGTTTCGTGTTGACCATTCTGATACCAACTCCGGCTTTTTGCTGCTAAGACTATTATCCATACTGAAGCCTCCCTCATCTGCTTTGCTCCAGTATAGTTATATATGTACGAAAAGAGAAATGTGCAAAAAGCCCTGCAACCGGATTAGGATTGCAGGGCTTATCGTATTCTGTTACACATGAGCGCTGATTGCTGACCCCGAATTAGCCTTCATGTATGTTGCATATGTCTCCAGCTCTTTCTGCGAGATTTCGTATGTCGCGTCTACATAGACATCCATTGTGGTACTGATGTTCGCGTGTCCAAGAACACTTTGAATCACTTTGATGTTTACTCCCGACTCGCAAAGACGAGTTGCGAATGTGTGTCTCAAATTGTGGCAGCTGAAGTTTGGTAAAAGAACCGGATCGCTGTCCGGATCGACTTTCTCAAGGATTTCATCATTGCAGTCACGCATGATCCGCTTCAGGGCTTTATTAAGCGTCCCCTGATGCTGCATCATTCCATCCCTGTTTACGAAGATGAAGTCATCAAAGCCGTCAACCCGACCAACGCTTTTTATCTCAGCTTCTTCCTGATACTTACGTTCCATAAGGAAAGCCTGGCACACCTCATCACTTACCGGAATCTCTCTTTCTCCCGCTTCGGTCTTTGTAGTGTTGATACTGAAATAACATCCCTTTTCATCGCGGTGATTATAATAAACGAGCGTATGGTTCACGCTGACGATTTTTCTTTTCAAATCAACATCTTGCCAACGTAAGCCGGTGATCTCACCGACGCGCATCCCAGTATTCGCCATAATGTAAAACACGGGATACCAGTGCTCATACTTTGGTTGTGAACGAAGATAATTCAGGAACAGATTCTGCTGTTCAACTGTGAGCGCCTTGCGCTTCTCAGAATCGAACTGGTGGGAAAGCTTCAGCTCCTTGAGCACCTTGTCCGTTGGGTTTTTCCGAATGTAGTCGTCATCCACAGCCACCTGAAACACCTGATGAAGCACATTGTGGACGTTATCAATCGTGGCAATTTTGAGCACTTTATCATCCGCCAGTTGATTGTAGAAGCGCTTAACATCCGATCTTTTCACACGGACGGCCCGGCTTCTTCCGAAGGTCGGCTGGACGAACATCTCATACATATAAATATAGTTTTTGAATGTGCTGTCCTTGATCCCACGCTTGAGCTCACGCCACAACTGAAACAAGTCGTTGACGGTAAGAGCCTTTACATCCGTTTTAATACCATCGTGCTTGTCAACAACGATCTGTTCTTCCTGCTCACGCAGCAGTTCCAGCGATGATGCGTACACCGAATGCCGGATACCATCCTGAGTTGTCCAGCGATACACATACGAGCCGTTTTTTCGTTGGCTTTCTCCGGTACGAAGCCGCACGCGATGGTTGTCCAGTCTCACTGAGGTCGGCTTTGTGGTTTTTCTCTGATTCATATGAACTTCCTCCTTTTTATAGCGAATAAGATTTTTCTAAAAACTCATCGAGCTTTTTGCGCTTTAGAAGTCGCTTGTTGCCGATCCAAAGCACATAATCACAGAACTCATTGTTGGAAAGCTCTCTGAGCTTACAAATACCAATTCCGGTATATGCTGCCGCTTCTTCAAGAGACAGATTCGTTTTCTCCCAAATCGGAACGACATTATCCTTTTCTGCTTTTTTCATCTCGCTCACCTCCATGCAAATCCGCTTCCGGTCACATAGAGATTAGCCGTTTTTTTCTTCTTTCACAAAGGTGCAAATCAGCCTCTAACCGTCGATTTGTACATTTGACAGATTAAACGGAAAAAGCATTGTCCAGGTACTCATCAAGTTTCCTGCGCTTCAGCATTCGTCTGGTTCCGACCCACAGGACGTATTGACAAGATTCATCGTTGGACATATCCCGCAGCTTATTGATACCGATCCCTGTGTAGGCAGCGGCTTCTTCCAGCGTTAGGTTCGATTTCTGCCAAATTGGAACCGCTTTTATTCTTTCATCTTGATTCAACAACACCAGCCTCCCTTACCTTAAATTTATCGGCATCAATCAGTTGTACTCCTGAATGATGATATAGTCATAGCCCAACCTGCTATTGCAGTAAGTACATGTTTCTTTTACCTTTTGATCCTTGTCCACTCTCTTGATGTAGTGTCCCGGCACATTATAGAAATCAGATGCACATCTTCCACACAGGCAAAGCTCAATGCCTTTGCTCCAGTCAATCTTGTGGGATAACCCGACGCTGACGCCAAGCGATTTATCAATCCTTTGCATAGTCCGCTCATTCAGCTTCCCGATGTAATCTTCAAGTCGGGATTTGTCTATTGTCCTTATCTGCTCTAAGAGCGCAATAGAGTTTTTCTCCAAGCCAAGGCCACATGGCAACTCAACATGAACGGGCAACTTTGTCTTTGTTGCAATGCGGCTTGTGATTGCCGCGACAATGACAGTTGGGCTGTGCTGATTTCCGATATTGTTTTGTATCACCACAACAGGCCGTCTGCCGCCTTGCTCTGATCCGATAATCGGAGAGAGATCGGCAAAAAACATATCTCCACGGCTGCAATCCTGAATCATCACTGATCACCTCCTTTGAATCTTTTGCCGATCTGCTTACAGTGCCAGTCGTAGGAATACTGATAGCCCTCGTTGTCATAGACAATGACGCCAAGTTCATTGAGCCTGTCCACCAGTCGAAAAGCTTCTTCAGCGTCCTCCGAAAGCTTTCTAATGCTGAATACAAAAACAGCAGAAATTCTTCCGGCAGATGCCGCTGTCAGCACACGGTTCAATTCCACACGGCCAAGCTCGCTTTGAAGCGGAAAGTGCAATGTACTTGTACCAGTGTGGACATATCCCTCATCATGGATTTCGCTTTGCATGGCTGATATTTGGTTTTTAGCAAGGTTATATTTCGTTTCTCCAGTGTTGCGCGCAAGAATCCACGCGCCCTTTGTCTTGTTTATCATTGTGTAAACTCCCCTCGTTTTTCGTATGTAGGGATACCGCGGCAGGAGAAAAATGGAGAAGTACAAAAACTTTCTTTCTTTCCGCCGTGGCATTCCTTTATCTAAGCGTTGATATTTGTCCTCGACACCCCTCAACACAGAAGGGACGCATTTGGCGGCTGACGGCGAATCAGCTCCACGGGACTTTCACCCCCGGTGTGGTTCTCACCCGGATGCCCTCATTGGCTGCGACGGATCACGGTAATTACCGCGTGGGCGCTCGGCCTGTGACTGGACATGAGTATCTTTGACCCTGCCGCCCGTCATCGCCTCATCGGGAGCTGCCCGATGTTTTCAGGCTTGCTGTTTCTCGCTCGCTCCCTTGGGAGGTCTTGGCGCAGTGCTCTTTTAGCTCGGAGCGGCAGGAAGGTTCCAAATGCGTGATTATTCAGTTGTTTTGAAGGGAGATAAGCTCAGTCGCATGTGCGGCTTTTCATTGCCCTTCACCTAATGTCCAGAAAAGGGCTGTTTGTACCCCCTTAGAGCAAAACTTTTTTATTTTTTCTTTTGCTTGATTGATGCTTTTCTGAATTTTTGAATAGCCAACACCTTCGAGCGAAGCAATCTGTCTCAAAGTCATGTCCTCAGAGACGTATAACAAATAGCGCCGTTTTTGGACTGGCGTAAGACAGCAATCCAACACTCGCAAAGCGTTCGCATAGGTATAGGGATTTGGAGTCGGTTCCATTTCTTCCAGTACTTCATCCTCGGTGCTCTGGTCGCTTGCAAGAGTAGCCTCGGGGACATCGTCAATAAGAACGGTGTGTTTGCTCTCAAAAGTGTCTTTTCTGATAGAATGGAGATAGTCTTTGTCAGAAAAGAGCTTCCAGTATTTGAAATCTTCCTCTGTCAAGGTGGAATCACTCGCGAGAAAGGCTTCTTTCGTGAGCTCATATGCTCCATCTGAGCCGGAATAAACAATAGAATCGCTGAACTTATTCAGCGCATACTCTGAACGATTGTAGTTTTTAGCCATTTGTGTAACCTCCGAAATTTTGATTTTTGATATGGGAACCAAAAATCGGAGGTCACGGGTATCTCGCTATGGCGCTCTGCCAATTAAAAATGCTCATCAGAATCTCCTTTTCGGAGCCTGATGAGCGTAAAAAATAAAGCCACCTGATGCGTTGCCATAATGCCACACGAATAGAACCAGTCAACCTATAAAGGCTGATACTATGGTTCTAAATCAAGTGGCACATGGGAAGTCAACGCATCAAGCGGCTCCGGGGCACAAAGCTTGCTTTATTTCAATTATTCAGTTGTCGTTTCCATCAAAGGTTTAACTTGATGATACGCGGAAGGATATGGGCGGGAAAATCACTTCTTCACCGCAGTTCGGGCATTTCTCATCTGCATAGCCATGGCTGCCTTTATAGATCGTCGTTATCTTATGGCCGCAATAGGGGCAGAGCCTTGCAACTTTCATCTGTGCCCTGCAATGCGTCTTCATTTTATTCTGCTCGGATTTTACCTGCTCGTAAAGCTCCGGGTTGGCTCTTTGAACATCCACTTTTGCCATTCTCAGTTACCTCCGTCATAGTCGATATCTACGATGCAATAAGGATCATCAAGGTGATTGTTCTCCAAAAGGCCGAGCTGCTTCATGCGAATTGCCAGGGCGGTTTTTGATACACCGAGGAAAGACGCCATATCTGAAAAATGTTCATATTCTTTTGGAAAGAATACCTTGTTCAGCGTTTTGACTTTTTCTCCGAGGGAGAACATGTACATCCCACGACAAATCAAATCCCGCGGCAAGAGGATTGCGGATGCCAGAGCATTGGCCTGCCATTCATACCAATCGGCAATAGGCCGGCGTTTTTCTGAATTAGCCTGATAGTAGTGTACCTTTTGCGTCTGTGGGCTTGCATCGTAGTCATGCGGATACAGCATTTTCAGGATTTGATGGCTGCCCTCGTGCGCGAGCGAGAAATTGCAGCGCCCAAGCTGGGTGCAGTCATCCCGTAAATCTCTTTCAATCAATATCGTATTACCGTCCAGCTCATAATGTTGTTCGGTGTCGTCTCCCATGTAAATTTCAATTATCATAGGGGCTGTCGTCGTCGCGCCGAGAATGTGGCGATCATATGAGAGATGCTCATATTCAACTTTAAGCCCCAGCAGCTCTGTTACAAGCTGTTCCGGGTCGATACGGTAGATTTCCGTATCCTTGTTTTGCGGAAGCTGGTAGTACGCCTTCAATACTCGTTCGGCGATTGCTTCAATATCCGCGCGTGATAAACATTTCAAGGGCAGTTCCTCCTTTACGCTTTGCCTTCAACATACCACTTTCCCTCATCTTCAAAGAGGAATGTTTCCTTGTTTCCTACGACAATTGTGTAGCGTATGCCTGTCCCGCCAACCTTTGTGGCGTGAGCACGGCAGCACTGTTTCAGACGGTCAATCTCGTAGGTGATACCGTCAATATAGGTGATGTTCACCGGCCTAATATCGCCCTCCGGCGAAACCTTGAGCATAACGCCTACATATACTTTTCTGAATTTCTGTTCCTGTTCCATAACCTCATCTCCCGTAGTAGGTAATCGAGGCAATCGTCAGATGGCAGCCCGCGCTTTTCGCCCTTGACAAACGGCAGAGCCGCGCTATAATAGTCACTAATGTGAACTGTTCTCCAGGAGAACTATTTTGGACGCGGGAGGCGGAGCCATGGAATTCAACGCCCAGTCGCTGCGGCATGTGCGCGGAGTGATACGCTTTTTTGATTTTTCCGAGCGGGAGGTCTGCGCCCGCCACGCCCTGACGCAGACGGAGGCGGACATACTGGCCTTTCTGGACAACAATCCGGAGCGGGATACCGCCAGCGACATAGTGGAGTACCGCATGCTGCCCAAGGGCTATGTGAGCAAGGCGGTGGAAGCGCTGATAAGGGGCGGATACCTGCTGCGCTCCAAGGACGGCGCCGACAGGCGGCGCATACATCTGCTGCCCACGGACGCGGCCCGGCCGGTGCTGCGGGAGCTTTCGGCCTGCCGGGAGGAGTTCCAGAACAGGCTGTTCGCCGGCTTCACGCCGGAGGAGCGCCGCGCCTACGAGTCGCTTTCCGCGCGCATTTACGAAAACGCCGCTTCGGCAATGAAAGGGACCGGTATCGCCTCAAATGTCTGATAACAACGAATTTCTCGGCAGAGAGCCGATAAAAAAGCTGCTGCCCCGGCTGGCTCTGCCCACGGTGGCGGCACAGCTCATAAACATGCTCTACAACATTGTGGACCGCATCTATATAGGCCATATAAGGGGAGTGGGCGATCTGGCGCTCACAGGCGTGGGGGTGTGCATGTCGCTCATCCTCATCGTTTCCGCCTTCGCGGCGTTCTGCGCCACCGGCGGCGCGCCCCGCGCCTCCATCTTCATGGGCGGCGGCGACAGGGAGAGCGCGGAAAAGACGCTGGGGGGCTGCTTCGCCCTTCAGGTGATAATTTCCGCGGCGCTCACCGCAGCGCTGCTCATCTGGGACAGGGATTTTCTTCTGGCCTTCGGCGCCAGCGTGAACACCATCGAATACGCGGTGAGCTACATGAACATCTACGCGCTGGGCACGGTCTTCGTCCAGCTCACGCTGGGCCTGAACGCCTTCATCACCGCCCAGGGCTTCGCCCGCACCGGCATGCTCTCGGTGCTAATAGGCGCGGTGTGCAACATCATCCTGGACCCCATCTTCATTTTCGCCATGGACATGGGCGTGGCGGGCGCCGCGCTGGCCACAATAATTTCTCAGGCCGTATCCTGCGTGTGGGTGGTGGCCTTCCTCATGGGCAGGAACACCATTCTGCGCCTGAAAATGTGCAACATACGCCTCCGGCCCCGCGTGATCCTTCCGTGCATCGGGCTGGGCGCGGCCATGTTCATCATGCAGAGCAGCGAGAGCGTGATCGCCATGTGCTTCAACTCCTCGCTGCTGCGCTACGGCGGCGATACGGCCGTGGGCGCCATGACCATACTCACCAGCTGCATGCAGTTCGCCATGCTGCCGCTTCAGGGCGTGGCCCAGGGCGCGCAGCCCATAATAAGCTACAACTACGGCGCGCGAAACGCCTCCCGGGTTCGTGAGACCTTCTGGCTGCTGCTGAAGGTGAGCCTGGGTTACAGCGTGGTGCTGTGGGCGCTGCTCATCCTGCTCGTCGCCCTCATCCTCTGGGCCTTCAT